>JAWXCJ010000060.1:0-6097 GCA_034408875.1 Actinomycetota bacterium | reverse complement strand
TCGACGGCGCGCTCTGACAGCGTCAGCGCGTGCGCGATCCCGGCGTTGTTGGCGCCCTGGGCCATCTGTTCGAGGACTTCGCGTTCCCGCGGCGTGAGGTGGGTGAGGGGAGACGCGGTGCGGCGCGCGCGCGCGTTGACGAGCGTCTCGACCACGAGCGGGTCGATGACGCTGCCGCCGCGGGCTACTTCTTCGATGGCATGGGCGAGCTGGTTCGGGTCGGACACCCGCTCCTTGAGGAGGTAGGCCCGGCCTTCGGACCCGCGTTCGAGGAGGGCCAGCGCGTACGCCGGTTCGGCGTACTGGCTCAACACCACGACGCCGGTCTGCGGGTGGCGTTCGCGGAGTTCGAGGGCGGCGCGAATGCCCTCGTCGGTGCCGGTGGGAGGCATGCGGATGTCGGTCACGACTACATCGGGCAATTCGGCGTCGACGGCGGCGAGCAGCTCGTCGTACGTGCCGCATGTGCCCACGACCTCGACGCCGTCGGTGTGGTCGAGGAGCTTCACGACGCCCTCTCTGACCAGCAGGTTGTCGTCGGCGACCAGGACCCGAAGCGCCATCGGGGGGACCCTACCGGCCCGGCGAGACGGGTTCGCCGATGCTGTCGAGTACTATCCACCGGCTTATGTATGCAGTAATCGAAACCGGTGGGAAGCAGTACCGAGTTGCCCAGGGCGACCGGGTCGATGTCGAGCGTCTCGACGGCGACGAACTGACCCTTCGGCCCGTACTCCTCGTCGACGGCGATGCCGTGCTCGCGACTCCGGACCAGCTCTCGGGCACGTCCGTGAGCGCCCGCGTGGTCGGTACCGCGAAGGGTCCGAAGATCCGCGGGTTCACGTACAAGAACAAGTCGAACCAGCGCAAGCACTGGGGCCACCGCCAGCACTACACGACCATCGAGATCACCGGAATTTCGAAGGGCTGATCATGTCGAAGAAAAAGGGTGCCGGTACTTCGCGCAACGGTCGCGAGTCGAACGCGCAGCGCCTCGGCGTGAAGCGCTTCAGCGGCGAGACCGTCACTGCCGGCACGATCATCATCCGTCAGCGCGGCACGAAGTGGCACCCCGGCTTCAACGTCGGCAAGGGCGGCGACGACACTTTGTTCGCCAAGAGCGACGGCGTCATCAAGTTCGGCACGCGCGGCAAACGCAAGCTCGTCGACATCGTTCCTTCCGGGAACTAGGCCGAGCGAGGCGTAACCCGCGCTACCGCCCAAATTGCGTCACCTGGCGACCATATCGGTCGTCGTACGGCGCAATTTCGGATTGTTCGTCGGCATCGGGCGCGAGGCCTTCGGGGAGGGCCTCGGCATGCACGATCGTGAGCGACTTCGTCGTGCGCGTGATCGTGACGTACAGCAGGCGCAGCCCGGAACGGTTCGGTGCGATGAGTCGGACCGGTTCGACGACGACGACGTGGTCGAACTCGAGTCCCTTGGCCGCGTTCGCATCGAGTACGGCAATCGGCGCGTCGAGCGCGTCGGCCGTGTCTGCGACCGCGCCGTACTCGGCGAGGGCGGCGACGAGCGCGTCGTGCAGGTCGTCGGGTGCGATGACCGCAGTCTTGCCGCCGAGGCTGTACGCGGTGCGGGCGGCCGCGACCGCTTCGTCGAGGAGACGGTCGTGGGAGGTCGCGACGAACTTCGGGTACTCGCCCGTGCTGCGCACCGACCGCGACGGGGCGACTGTCGGTGCCGCGACCGTGAGGAGGCGGGCCGCGACGTCCATGACCTCGGCCGGCGTGCGGTAGTTGACTGACAGGGTCACGAACCGGGGCGGGTTGTGGGTCGGCAGGTGCGCGAGCACTCCCTCCCACGACGCGACCGCGCCGGGCCGGCTCGCCTGACCCGGGTCGCCGACGATCGTCATCGACCCCGAGGGGCAGCGGCGGGCGAGCATGCGCCACTGCATGGCCGTCAGGTCCTGCGCCTCGTCGACCACGACGTGGGCGTACGTACGGGTTTCGCCGATTGCGTCGCCCGCGTCGCCGTCGTTGTCGCCGTACCGCTCGGCGATGGTTGCCGCGTCGGTGTACCCGCGCAGGCCCATGTCTTCGAGGACGCGTGTCGCGGTGTCCATGGCGTCTTCACCGCGCCGACCGCGCTTCCGGCGAGGCCGGGCCGCATCGACCGGGCCGAGCAGCGCGTCGGCTTCGTCGATCAACGCGAGGTCGCCTTCGGTCCAGGCGATGTGCTCGACATCGGCCGCCCGGCGGCGGTGCAACCGCGATTGCTCGTCCGCCGAGAGGATGTCGCGCCCGGCCGAGCGAACCAGGGCAGTGAAGCCGAACAGGTCGTTGACGAGTTCCGCGCCCGAGATCACCGGCCAGATGCGGTCGAGTGCGTCGCGCACCTCGGTGCGCGCCCGCAGCCGGCCGCGCAACTCGTTCTCCCATCCGTCGGGCGGGGTCTCGCCGCGCGAGATCGCCCCCACGACGGTCGGGTCGGGAGCGTCGCGGTCGAACAGGCTCGTGACGTTCTCGGCCGGGGCGTTGAGCTTGCGGTCCTCGTACGACCGCACGGCGGCCGACTTGTACCGCGCGACGAGGATGTCGAAGAACCGCTTCGCGACCATCGGCCGCTTCTCGTTGTGCGTTCCTTTGCGCCGGCGCGCCGACTCGACGATACGGGCCGTGTCGTTGCGGCTCATGCGTACGCGCAGTCCGTCCATCACGAGGAACAACTCGCGTGGCAGCGGGCGTTCGCGATCGTTGACCGCGCGCTCGACGACGCGCGCCATGCGCCCGTCGCCCTTGAGCGCGCTCAACGCGGGCGCGTCTTCGACGGTCGCGCGCAGCCGGGGCTTCAACCCGGTGACGGTCGAGAGGTGCACGTCCTGCTCACCCAACGACGGCAGCACCTGGTCGATGTAGCGCAGGAACACCGCGCTCGGCCCGATGAGGAGCACACCCGACGACGCGAGCCGGCGCCGGTGCGTGTAGAGCAGGTACGCGGCGCGGTGGAGGGCGACCGCGGTCTTGCCCGTGCCGGGCCCGCCGTCGACGATCAGCGCGCCGTGGATGTCGGCCCGGATGGCCTGGTCCTGTTCGGCCTGGATGGTCGCGACGATGTCGCCCATCCGGCCCGTGCGTTCGCGTTCGAGCGCGGCGAGGAGCGCACCTTCACCGGTGATGCCCAAACCAGCCGCGTCGGTGGCCGACTGGTCGAACACTTCGTCGTCGAGGGCGGTGACCTCGCGGCCCTTGCGGGTGATGAGGTGCCGCCGGCGGATCACACCCATCGCGTCGACCGCGGTGGCCCGGTAGAAGGGCTCGGCGACCGGGGCCCGCCAGTCGACGACGAGCGGAGTGTGCTCCTCGTCCTCGACCGCGAGGCGCCCGATGTACCAGCGGCCGGAGTCGTAGCCTGGGCCGGTTGTGCCTGGGCCGGTTGTCACGTTGTCGAGGCGGCCGAACACAAGGGGCGAGTCGCCGATGTCGAGCTCCGTGAGACGGCGCTGGGTGACGTCCCAGGCGATGTCGCGTTCCAGGCGGGCCTGGTGGGTGCCGCCCGACCCGACGTCCGAGTACGCAGCCCGGACCCGCTCGGCGGCAGCCCGCATCGCCTCGAGCCGCGCGTAGGCGCCGTCGACGTAGGCCTGTTCGGTGGCGAGTTCGGGATTCTGCGGGGGACGATCGGGCAAAGTCGGGCCCTCGGGGTTCAGGGGATCGACCAGTTTACTCACCCCCAAGGTCGGTAGGTTCCTGAAGATGGTGAGTCCGGACGCGCTGTATTTCACGCCCAACGACGATGCCAACCGGCTGCTCGCGGCCGAGCCCCTGGCGGTGCTGCTCGGGATGCTGCTCGACCAGCAGGTGCCGATGGAGTGGGCCTTCGAGGCCCCGAGGATCCTCAAGGAACGCCTCGGCGGAAGCCTCGACGCGCAGGCGATCGCGGCGATGGACGAGGGTGCGCTCGAGTCGACCTTCCGCGACAAGCCGGCGCTGCACCGGTATCCCGGATCGATGGCGAAGAGGGCCCACGCCCTGTGCACCGTCGTCGCCGACCAGTACGGCGGCCGGACCGAAGCGATCTGGGACGACGCGGCTACGGGCGACGAACTCCTGGCCCGGCTCAAGGAACTGCCCGGGTTCGGGCCCGACAAATCACGGATCTTCGTCGGCCTCCTCGGCAAGCGCCTCGGCGTGCTCCCACCCGGTTGGGAGGCCGTGGCCGCCGACTGGGCGTCGATCGCCGACGTCGACACCTACGAGCGCGTGGCCGAGATTCGCGAGAAGAAGCGGGCGGCCAAGAAGGCGACCGTCACGGGGGCCGGCACGAAGGCGGCGAAGGCGTAGCCTGGTTTCGATGCCCCTCTTCATCATCGAGCGCAACTTCGCGGAGCAGCTCGACCTGACCGACGAAGACGTACACGCGGTCGAAGGCATCAACGCCGACGTCGGCGTGCGGTGGATCTACTCGTTCCTGAGCGGTGACAAGAAGAAGACGTACTGCTTGTACGAAGCGCCGACGGCTGAACTCATCATCGAAGCGGCGCGCCGGGCCAACGTCCCGGCCGACGCGGTGATCGAAGTGACCGCCGCGTACGGCAGCATCTCCGCCTAGCTCGTCCTAGTCCGTCACCAGCCCGTTGCGCACCGCCCACCCGGCCGCCTCCGTGCGGTTCGCGCAGCCGGTCTTCATCAGGATGCTGCGCACGTGGTTGGCGGCGGTGTTCGGACTGCAGTGCAACGCGGTGCCGATCTCGGCGTTGCTGAGCCCGTCGACGAGGCACGTGATGATCTCGCGTTCGCGTGGTGTCAGGCCGACGGCGAGTTGGGTTGGTGCGGGCTCGTGCACATCTGGAGCAGGCACGATGTCTGCGAGTTGGGCGTCGAGCGCGAGTGCCCGCGCTTCGAGTGCCGGCATGCCGATGCGCCGCGTCGTCGCGATGACTTCGGCGACGAGGTCGGAAGCACGGCGAGGGCCGTCGCGCCGACCCTGCCGCGTCAAGAACCGCGCGTACCGGTACTGCGTGTGCGCGAGCCAGACGGGTGAACCCGAACGGGTATCGAGGGCGAGCGCGTCGACGTAGTGCCGGGCCGCGTCGCGAGCGCGGCCCGCGGTCTCCGCGAGCGACCCGAGATAGCGATCGACCGCGCCCGACGCCGCGATGTTGTGCCCGACGACGGCGACGGTTCCCCGGTACGGCTCGAGTTCGGCGTACACGATGGCAGCCGCGCTGCGGTCGCCGACCGCGACGATCGCGTCGGCGAAGTACGTCAGCGTGCCCAGGAAGAGGCCGTCGCGTGGTGTCCGAAGGAGGCCCGGTTGCACGAGGTATTTCACTTCGGCGCGCGCGGCGTCGAGCATGTCGAGCTCGGCGTACATGGCGGCGAGTCCCGGGCGCCACGCCGCGTGGGCACGATCAAGGCGGACGACGGCTTCGACGACGGGCCGGACCTCGTCGAGTCGCCCCTGTTCGCGCCGGAGCGAGAACATCTGTACTCCGTACGCGCCCGACGTGTCTGTGCCCGAGATGATCGTCGACAGTTCGTTGGCGCGTTCGGCTTCGGCCTCGGCGTCCGCGAACCTGCCCTCCATCAGGGCGCAGGTCGAGTTCACCGCCGCGCTCAGGTGGCGATGGAATGGCTGTTGCGAACTCTCGGCCATGCGGGTGTGTTCGGCGCGCGCCTCGGCGAGTTCCGAGAAGCGCCCGTTCAGCATCAGTGCGACGACGAGCCATTGCTGGGCGTGGACCTGCGTCCACGGACGACGGGTCGGGTTCGCGGCGACGAGGTCGCGCAGTTCGATCGACCGTTCGAGCATGAGCCCGTATTTCTGCGGGGCCCACGGCAGGTTGAACCATGTGTTCAACGCGAAGACCAAGACGTCGGGATCGCCGAGCTCGCGCGCGGCGGCGATGGCGTCTTCGATGACGTGGTCCGCACCCGGTTCGCCCGAGAGCGCGAGCGCCCGCCCCCGGGCCGCGAGGACCCGGATGCGGGTCGCGTCGCTGCCGACGTCGGGCAACACCTGGCGCAGAAGACGTTCGGCCTCGGCGCCCGGGAGTCCGAGTCGCCACGACGACTCCTCGAAGGCCAGCGCGGCCCGTACGGCGATGTCGGAGCGGCCCAACACATGCGCGAGT
>JAWXCJ010000059.1:0-6737 GCA_034408875.1 Actinomycetota bacterium | reverse complement strand
GATTCCCCGGTGCGTCGCTAGGGGGTGAATATCACCCCCTAGCGACGCACCGGGGAAGAAGGCGACGGCTGGGCCGGTACGGTGGTCGTCCCATGTCTGGCGACCGCGAGCTCTACCGATGGCAGCTCGACGCGCTGGTGAGCTGGCTGCGCTGTGGTCGACGCGGGGTCATCGAGGCGGTCACCGGGTCGGGCAAGACCGACGTTGCCATCGCCGCGGCATCGGATGCATTGCGGCGCGGCCGCTTCGTGCTGATCGTCGTTCCCTCGCGGGTCCTCATGCAGCAGTGGCACGTCCGGCTGACTGCCGCGCTGCCCGGGCACCGGATCGGACGGCTGGGCGACAGCGGCACCGACGCTCCTACCGCGTGCGACGTGCTCATCGCCACCCGCCATTCCGCGGCGGCCCACAAACCGGTGCCGCCCGGTATCGAGGGTGGGCTCCTCATCGCCGACGAGTGTCACGGTCTCGGCGGGCGCACGCTGCGCCGCGCACTGCTGCCTCAGTACGACGAACGGCTCGGGCTCACCGCGACCCTTGAACGCAGCGACGACGCGGTGATCGAGCTGCTGCTGCCCTACTTCGGCGGGATCTGTTACCGCTACGGCTTCGAGCAGGCAATCGCCGACGGTGTGTGCGCCCGCCCTCGGGTCGCCTTCGTCGGCGTGGCACTGTCCGACACCGAACGGGCCGAGTACGTCGCCATCGAGCACCGGCTCGTGAGCGCGCGACAGCAGCTGCGTTCCGTGCCCGACATGCCCCTCGAACCATTCGGCGACTTCCTCGCCGCGGTCGGGCACCTCGCCGAACGCGACGCGGGCGCCAACGGTCGCGCGGCTCGCGAGTACCTCGACGCGTTCTCCAAGCGGCGCCAGATCGTGGCACAGACTGTCGGCAAGTACGAACTGCTCGGCAGTCTCGCGCCCGCGATCAAGGATGCCGACGGTGCGCTGGTGTTCACGGAAACGGTTCGGGCGGCGAATCACGCCATCAACCGGCTCGATCCACTTGTTGCGATCGACGTCATCACCGGTTCGACCGCGCGTGGGCAACGACGCGAGATTCTCGACGACCTCCGCGTCCGCAAACTCGACGCCGTTGCCGCGCCCCGCGTGCTCGACGAAGGCATCGACGTCCCCGATGCGAATCTCGGCGTCGTGATGAGCGCGAGCCGCACCCGGCGCCAGATGATCCAACGGATGGGACGCATCCTGCGCCGCAAGCAGGCCGGGGTCTCGGCCCGGTTCGTGATCATGTTCGCGAAGGACACGCTCGAGGACCCGGCCAGCCGGGTTGAACGCGACGGCTTTCTCGACGAGATCGAACGTATCTCCGAAGCGACCGGCGTCTTCGACGGCGCCCGGTTCGGCGAGCTCGACGCGTTCCTCGCTGCGCCCGGACCGGCAACAGTGCCCGACCCCGAGCATCTCGAAAGCTACGAGCGGGCGGGACTCACCCCCGATGTCGAAACGACATACGCGTTGGCGGCGTTCGCGCACCCCGGCCAAACCGCCGCGCGTGACGTTGCCACGTTGCAGCGCCTCGGCGCGCAACTCCCCCGCGCCGATGCCGCGACCGAGTATCTCGAGCCGGACCTTCCCGAGTTGCCGCACGTCGCGAAACCGCGGGTGGAGCCGAAGCGGTTGTCGACGGGGCAGGTGGCGCTCGAGATCGCGCCGGTCGGCAACGCGTGGCGCATCAGTTGCACCGGTTGCGGTGAAGCGTCACCGCTCGTGCAGTTCCGGTGGCAGGTGCTCGACCAGACCGTGCCCTGCCGCTGCGCGTGAACCAGCGCCGTTTCGTTCAGGCGCGTTCGAGGTCGGCCCAGAGGGCGTCGGGAATCACGGCCGCCGCAAAACCGGCGTCGAGCATCACTTCGGCGGCCGAGCGGGCACCGACGATCACGGTTGTCACAGCCGGATGGCGGAGCGCGAACTGCAACGCCGCTTCGGGCAGGGTTACGCCGTGCGCCGCGCCGCGCTTGCGCAGGTCACGCGCGCGCTCGACGACTGCTGGTTCCGCCGGCGCGTAGTCGTACGACGCGTGGGCGTCAGGGTCGGCGAGCACCCCGCTGTTGAATACGCCGCCGAGGATGACACCGACCCCGCGCTCGGCACACGTAGCGAGCAAGGGGGCGCCGCTCCGGTCGAGGAGTGAGTAACGACCCGCGAGGAGCACGCAGTCGAGATCGATGTCGGCGACGAAGCGCTCGAGCATCGGGACCTGGTTCATGCCGCACCCGACCGCACCGATGACGCCGTCGTCGCGGAGGCGCAGCAGTGCCGGGAACGCCTCGCGTTGCGCGACGTCTTCGTGGTCGTCGGGATCGTGGACGAGCACGATATCGAGGCGGTCGGTGTCCAAGCGGAGGAGGCTGTCGTCGATCGAGCGGAGCACACCGTCGCGCGTGAAGTCGAAGTGCGGCACGAGGTCGTTCACGCCGGTGAAGATGGTGGGCGGCGGCTCCCCTTCCGGAGGGTGCAGCACGCGCCCGACCTTGGTGGAGAGCACGTAGTCGGCGCGCGGATGTGCGGCGAGGGCCTGTCCGAATCGGCGTTCCGACAGGCCGTGACCGTAGAGCGGCGCCGTGTCGAAGTAGCGGATCCCGGCCGACCACGCCGCGTCGATCGTGGCCCGCGCATCGTCGTCGGACACCGGGGCGAACATGTTTCCGAGCGGTGCGCCACCCAACCCGAGCCGGGTGACGGCCGGACCGCGCGCACCGAGCCGACGACGCGTCAACCAGTCGGGCGCGGTCACTGCCACACCCGTCCGCCGGGGTAGGTGAGTTCGGCGTACGACTCCGGGTGCATGTCGACGGAGTAGCCCGGCGCAGTCGGCATGACGTAGCGCGCGTTGCGGATCGTCGCCGGGTGCACGAAGTGTTCGTGGCAGTGGTCGGCGAACTCGGCGGTGCGGTCGTCGAGGCTCCCGCTCACGCACACGTAGTCGATCGCCGAAAGGTGCTGCACGTACTCGCACAGCCCGAGACCGCCGGCATGCGGACAGACCGGCACGCCGAAGCGCGCCGCGAGCAACAACACGGCGAGCACTTCGTTGACGCCGCCGAGCCGGCACGCGTCGATCTGGCAGTAGTCGATTGCCCCCGCCTGCATGAGCTGCTTGAAGATCACCCGGTTGGCAGCGTGCTCGCCGGTCGCGACACCGACCGGCGCAACCGCCCGGCGAATCGCGGCGTGGCCCAGCACGTCGTCCGGGCTCGTGGGCTCCTCGATCCAGCGGAGCCCGAACGGTTCGAGGTGCCGCATCCACGCGATGGCTTCGTCGACGTCCCACACCTGGTTGGCGTCGGCCATGAGGGCGGCGTCGCCGATTTCTTCGCGCATCAACTCGCAGCGGCGCACGTCGGCGGCGACGTCGATGCCGACCTTGGTCTTGAAGCACCGCCACCCGTCGGCCAGCGCTTCGCGGCACAGGTCGCGCACGGTCTGCTCGTCGTAGCCCAACCAACCCGCCGACGTGATGTACGCGGGATAGCCGTCGCGTTCGAGTTCGGCGATACGTCCGGCACGGGTCGGCGCCCGGGCCCGCAGGAGGTCGAGCGCCTGATCGCGGTCGAGGACATCGGTGAGGTAGCGGAAGTCGACCGCGTCGACGAACTGTTCCGGGCTCAGGTCGCACACGAGCCGCCACAGTGGTTTGGCTTCGACCTTCGCCCACAGATCCCACACCGCGTTGACGAGCGCGGCCGTCGCCAGATGAATGACGCCCTTCTCGGGGCCGAGCCAGCGCAGTTGCCCGTCGTTGGTGAGCCGGCGCCACATGCCCGCGGTGTCGGCAACCAGCTCCGCGAGATCGCGCCCGACCACGAGTGGTGCGAGCTGGTCGATCGCGGCGCAACAGAGGTCGTTGCCGCGCCCGATCGTGAACGTCATGCCGACGCCTTCGTGGGGTCCGTCGGTGGCGAGGAACACGTACGCACCCGAGTAGTCGGGGTCCTGGTGCACCGCGTCGGAGCCGGCAAGCGTGCGCGACGTCGGCGCGCGCACGTCGAGCGTGCGGGCCGAGGTGATGCGGGGCATTGAGTTGGGATCTTAGACACGCCGTCCGGCGGTGCGTCATGATGCGTCGATGAGTCAGCGGCCGATGAGTCAGAGGGTGGTGGTGGTGACCGGAACGCGGGGCGGAATCGGCAGCGCAATTGCCGAGCGTTTCGCCAAGCAAGGCGAGCAGGTCGTGGGACTCGACCTGCTCGACGGTTTCGACGTCTCCGACCCCGCGGCGTGCGCGGCGACAACAACGGCAATTGTGGAAGAGCACGGTCGCATCGACGTGCTGTGCAACAACGCGGGCGTGGGTGCGGTCGGCGATGCCGTCACCGCGACTCCTGAGGATTGGGAGCGCGTGTTCGCGGTCAACGTGTTCGGCGTCGCGAACATGAGCCGGGTTGTCCTGCCGGTGATGCGCGCCGCCGGGCGGGGCGCAGTCGTCAACACGTGTTCGGTCGTCGCGTCGGTTGGCCTCGTCGAGCGGGCGGTGTACTCGGCGTCGAAGGGCGCGGTGCTCGCGCTGACGAAGTCGATGGCGGCCGACGAAGTCGCGTACGGCATCCGCGTCAACTGCGTGTCGCCGGGGACGGTGTCGAGCCCGTGGGTGGAGCGCTTGGCCTCGGAGCAGCCCGACCCCGACGCCACGCTCGAAGCGCTACGTCGCCGCCAACCGCTCGGCCGCATGGTGTCGTGCGAGGAGGTCGCCGCCGCGGTCGTCTACCTCGCCGACGACGAGACGTTCACAACGGGTGCCGACTTCCTGCTCGACGGCGGCATCACCGGCATCCGGTTGGTGACGTGATGGCCACAACCGGTACGAGCAGGACCTGGTTCGACGACGCCCGCTTCGGGATGTTCATCCACTGGGATCACGCCAGCCAACGCGGGCTCGAAGTGTCGTGGCCGCTCGTGGGCGGGATGTTCACGCTCCCCTTCTGCCAGAACGTAACGCCCGACGAATATCACGCGCTCGCAGCGACCTTCTGCCCCGACGCGTGGGATCCGGTCGACCTCGCGGCACGCGCCCGGGCCGCAGGGATGCGCTACGTCGTCTTCACGACGCGCCACCACAACGGCTTCTCGATGTTCGACACGCGCTGCAGCGACCACAACATCATGAAGTCGGCGTACGGGCGCGACCTCGTACGCGAACTCGTCGACGCGTTCCGGACCGAGGGCCTGCACATCGGCTTCTACTACTCGCTCTCCGACTGGTATCACCCCGACTACCCACCGTTCCTCGAAGAGCACAAGCCGTACTTCCCGGGCATGACGCCGCCGCGCTCGGCACCGGAGCAAGCCGATCGGTTCCGCGCGTACCTACTCGGCCAGCTGACGGAGTTGCTCACCAACTACGGCGCCATCGACGTGCTCTGGTTCGACGGCCAGTGGGAACGGTCGCCCGACTGGTGGGACACAAAGGCCATCGCGAAGCTGGCGCGCGATCTCCAGCCCGGCATCCTCATCAACGACCGCCTCCCGGGTGAAGGCGACTTCGTGACGCCCGAGCAGTTCGTGCCCGCGACGGCACCCGGCGAGCGCTGGGAGTCGTGCTACACGATGAACGACAGCTGGGGTTGGAATCCGGACGACACCGAATACAAGAGCCCCCGTGCGATCGTGCACGCGCTGTGCGAGACAGTTGGCCGCGGCGGCAATCTGCTGCTCAACATCAGTCCGCGCGGCGACGGCTCGCTGCCGCCCGAGCAACTCGAACGCCTCGAAGCCGTCGCCCAGTGGATGGCGCGCCACCACGACGCAATCCACGAGACCGACGCCGGCCTCGAACCGTGGCAGTTCTACGGCCCTTCGACGCGCCAGGGCGCGACGGTCAACCTCTTCTTGTTGGCGCGTCCGTACGAGTCGATCACGGTGCGCGGGCTGCCGGTGCGCCGAGTGCAGAATGTCCGCATACTCGGGACCGGGACACCGCTCGCATTCTCGACCCGCACGGGGGTGCTCGAACAGATCGCCCACGATCCCGACGGCGAAGTCATCATCGAGATCCCGGAGTCGGCGCTCGACGAGTACGCGACCGTAGTGACCTTCGACCTTGCCGACGCAGTGATCGAAGGGCGGCGGCCGGTCGCGCGCGTTGCTCCATGACGTTGCGTGTCGCCCTCGTGGGCGGGCCGATGTACGACCACCTCTACGACGTGTTCGCGCCCGGCGAGGTCGAGGTCGTCGTCCACGCCGACCATCCCACCCTCAACCGGCAGGTCGCGGCGCTGCTGGCGGCGGGCGAGCGCATCGACGTGCTCGCTACGCATGCGAAGTACGCGCCGTCGCAGGCGGCTTTGCTCCGGCCGCTCGACGAGATGTTCGACGCCAACGCGCTGGTACCGCTCGCACCGCGCGCCGTCGAACTCTGCCGCTTCGACGGCGCGTTGCTGTGCCTCCCGCGTCTCGTCGACGTCCGCGTGCTGTGGGTGCGTGCCGACCGCGTCGACAAGGTGCCCGACTCGTTCGCCGAACTGGTCGAGTCCGACATCGTGTTCGGGTTCCCCGGCCGCGAGTCGGGACTGTTCGGCACGTTCTTCGAATTGGTCGTCGGGCTCGGCGGGAGCCTGTTCGACGACGACCTCCGCCCCACCGTGGAGACACCCGAAGCCGAACACGCAGTGGCGACCTTGTGCGCGCTCGCAGCCCGGGCCCCGGCCGACCTCGTCGACTGGCACTACGACGACGTCGACACCGCACTGCTCGACGGCCGCGTCGACGCGGCCG
>JAWXCJ010000058.1:0-3675 GCA_034408875.1 Actinomycetota bacterium | reverse complement strand
GGCCGCCGCGGCCGCGGCGGCCCAGACGGGCCCGCATCGCGATCGTGGCTCCATCGGCGCAGGGCGCGGCGCCACGGTCGGCAAATGGCGGGGGCGCGCGTTCGCGGTCCCGGGCGGACTCGGGCTCGCGTCGACCCGGGTTGACGACGCGCACGTCGGCGCGATCGCCGTGGTCAACGCGGTCGGCGACGTCGTCGATTCGAACGGTGCCGTGCTCGCCGGGTCGAGCGCTCCGGCCGGCACGCCGGGCTTTCCGACCGAGCGGGCCTTCGAAGAGTC
The DNA here is from genome assembly GCA_034408875.1 of Actinomycetota bacterium. GTDB lineage: Bacteria > Actinomycetota > Acidimicrobiia > IMCC26256 > PALSA-610 > JANNHK01. The sequence goes on along the minus strand of JAWXCJ010000058.1, from coordinate 3,396 downwards.
GGGCAACACGACCCTCGTCGTCGTCGCCACCGACGGTCGGTGTGACAAGTTGGGCTGCCACCTTCTGGCCCAGAGTGCCCACGACGGCGTCGCCCGCTCGTTGCTGCCCGCGCACACCCGCTTCGACGGCGACCTCACGTTCGCCGTGGCAACAGGCGCAGTCGACGCGCACTTCGACCGGCTGCGGGAAGCAGCCGCGTTCTGCGCGGAGGCGGCCATTCGCAACGCCGTGCTCCCCGGGTAGGCTCGATCGTGAGTGTCGCTCTTCGACGAATCGCATCCCGCATTGACCGCGGGACGCACCCTGGCCGAGGTCGAGCGCGTCGCGCACGATTGCACCTTGTGCAAGCTCGCCGCCGGGAGAACACAGGTCGTGTTCGGTGTGGGTGACCCCGCCGCCGACCTCATGTTCGTGGGCGAAGGACCGGGCCAGAACGAAGACTTGCAGGGCATCCCGTTCGTCGGGCGCGGCGGTCAGTTGCTCACCCAACTCATCGAAGGCATGAGCGTGACGCGCGACGAGGTGTACATCGCGAACGTCGTGAAGTGCCGTCCTCCGGGCAACCGCGATCCCGAGTCCGACGAGATCGAGAAGTGCGCGCCGTGGCTCGACCGCCAGCTCGAACTGGTCGAGCCGCGCGTGATCGTGACCTTGGGCAACTTCGCGACGAAGTTGTTGCTGAACACCAAGGACGGGATCACCAAGCTGCGGGGCCGGGAGTTTGCGTTCTCGCGCGCGGGCATCAACGCGGTGCTCGTTCCGACGTTGCATCCCGCCGCCGTGTTGCGCGGCGGCGGGCAACGCCTCGCCGAAGTTCGTTCCGACTTCGTGCGGGTCAAGCGGTTGCTGGCTGCCACGCCATGAAGTTCCGCACCCAGTCCGCCGCGCAGACGCGCGCGCTCGCGGAGTTGCTCGCGGAGGTGCTCGAACCAGGCGATGTCGTGCTGCTCGGGGGCGACCTGGGGAGCGGGAAGACGACGTTCGCGCAAGGTCTCGCCGCGGGTCTCGGTGTCGACGAACCGGTGACGAGCCCGACCTACACGATCGTGCAGGAGTACGAGGGCCGCTTGCCTATCGCGCACGTCGACGTGTACCGGCTCGATCGGGTGCAGGAGATCTACGACCTCGGGTTCGAGGACTTCTTCGACGGCGAACGCGTCACGCTGGTCGAGTGGGGCGACGTCGTCGCGCGAGCATTTCCCGTCGACCATCTGGTCGTGCAGATCGTCGCGACGGCCGTCGGCGACGAACGCGACATCGTGTTCGAGTTCCAGGGCCGTTGGCAGGCGCGGCGCGGGCGGGTCGAGGAACTCCTGGCCGGGTACGCCTGATGCTGCTGCTCGGGATCGACACGGCGACCCGGCGCATCGGCGTGGTGCTCGCGAGCGAGAACGGCCTGCTCGGTCGCGTCGAGATCGGCGGCCCCGAAGACCGCGCCCGGCCCCGCCACGCCGAGGCGCTCGCCCCGGCCATTCGCTACCTGTGCGGGGAGTGTTCGGTGTCGCTGCGCCAACTCTCGGCGGTTGCAGTCGGCATCGGCCCGGGCATGTTCACCGGCCTGCGCGTCGGCGTCACCACCGCGAAAGTGCTCGCGCAGACGTTGCGGGTGCCGGTCATCCCGATTCCGAGTCTCGACCTGCTCGCGTACCCGCTGCGGCACAGCCGGTCGTTGATCGTTCCCGCCATCGACGCCCGCCGCCACGAGGTGTACTACGCGATCTACCGGCCGGTTCCGGGCGGCGTGCAGCGCGATTCCGAGTACGAACTGGGCTCGCCCGACGACCTCGCGGGCGAGATCGCGGCGCGGGGCGAGGAGACCCTCGTATGCGGTGATGGTGCCCAACGCTTTGCCGCGTCGTTCCACGACCTCGACCGCGTCGAGCTCGCCGGCGCCGCGCACGCAGCACCGAGTCTGTCGGCGCTGGCGGAACTGGCGATCGCGCGGTACGAACGTGAGGAGTTCAGCCCGCCGTCCGAGGTGCTGCCGATGTACCTGCGCCGGAGCGACGCCGAAATCGCGTGGCAGTCGAGGAGTGCGTGATGGTCGCGCTCCGGCGAGACATCGAACCAGTGGGCGTGCAGATCGTGGCCATGCGCCGTCGGCACCTGCGTAGCATCCTGCGCATCGAGGCGCAGGTGTACCCGCGCCCGTGGTCGCACAGCCTGTTTCTCAGCGAACTGGCGTTGCGCTCGACCCGCGCGTACTTCGTCGCCAAGGTCGGACGCGAACTCGCCGCGTACGGCGGAGTCATGATGTCGCTCACCGACGGTCACATCACGACCATCGCCGTCGATCCGAAGTGGCATCGGCGGGGCATCGGCACGCGCGTGCTCCTCGCCCTCGCCCGGGAAGCAATCGACCGGGGCGCGACCGCGCTCACCCTCGAAGTGCGCCTGTCGAACAAGCCTGCGCAGGAGATGTACCGGCGCTTCGCGTTCGTGTCGGTCGGCGTGCGTAAGGGTTACTACGCCGACACGGGTGAGGACGCGTTGATCATGTGGGCGTACGAGGTCGACGGCGTTCCGTACCGCGAGCTGCTCGATTCGCTCGAGCGAATGCGGGCCTCGTGACGTCGATTCTCGGCATCGAGACGAGTTGCGACGAGACCGCGGCCGCGATCGTGGTCGACGGTCGCACCGTGCGATCGTCGGTCGTGGCCAGCCAGGCCGACCTGCACGCGCGCTACGGCGGCGTCGTGCCCGAGATCGCGAGCCGCGCGCACGTCGAACTCATCGACGACGTGATCGAGCAGGCGCTCGTCGAAGCCGGCACCACCCTCGACGACATCGACGCGGTCGCGGCGGTACACGGTCCGGGACTCGCGGGCGCGCTGCTCGTCGGCGTGAGCGCGGCCAAGGCGATCGCACTCGCGACGGGGTTGCCGTACGTCGGCGTCAACCACCACGAAGCGCACATGTACGCAGCGCTACTCGAAGATCTCGAACTCGAGCCGCCGTTCCTGACCCTCATCGTCTCGGGTGGGCACACGTTGCTCGTCGCGATGGACGGCCACGGTTCCTACCGCGTGCTCGGGCAAACCGTCGACGACGCCGCGGGTGAAGCGTTCGACAAGGTGGCGCGCTTCCTCGGGCTCGGGTATCCCGGCGGGCCCCTCATCGACCAGCTCGCGACCCACGGCGACCCGGCGGCGATCGCGTTTCCGCGCCCGATGATCGACGACGGCGACAACTTCTCGTTCTCGGGGCTGAAGACCGCAGTCGTGCAGTGGGTGCGCGCCCACCCCGAAGCCGAAGTGGCCGACGTCGCCGCGTCGTTCCAGGCCGCGGTCGTCGACACGTTGCTGACCAAGCTCGTGCGGGCGGCCGAGAAGTACGACTTCGGTACCGTCGTCATCGGGGGTGGCGTGGCCGCCAACTCGGCGCTGCGGACGGGC
>JAWXCJ010000057.1:0-17683 GCA_034408875.1 Actinomycetota bacterium | reverse complement strand
GTACGTGGGGAACTCACCCCGGTACGGCTTGACCGATCTCTCGATTGCAGACACGTCGTCATCGGCCATGGCTGTTCAACCTCGCGTAGATGCTTCGGGTGCGCTTGTGTAGCGCACGGAACTCTCGGTACAGCTCGTCGTAGATGGCCCGGTTGGCCGGGTCGGGCTGGAACGTCTCGGTGATGCGCACCGCCCGGCTGACGTCGTCGATCGTCAGCCGTTTGAGCGCGAGCCCGGCCAGGAGAGCCGCGCCGCGTGTGTTGGCGTGGATCGCGTGCTCGACCTGGTGGATGGGCCGGTTCAGGACGTCGGCCATGATCCGGCACCACAACTCGGATTGCGCGCCGCCGCCGACGAAGTTCAGTCCCGGGAACGGCCGGTCGACGAACTTCTCGACGACACCCAGCAGCCACCGGGTGTTGTACGCGACGCCTTCGAGGACACCGCGGACCATGTCGCTGCGGGTCGTGCGCAGCGAGAGGTTGTGCCAGCCAGCCCGCAGGCGATGGTCGTCGACAGGCGTGCGCTCGCCGTTGAGCCAGGGCGTGAAGATGACGCCGCTGCTTCCGGGAGCGGAGGCGGACGCAGCCGCGTCGATGCGACCGTAGAAGCCGGTCGGCACGGGCGTGTCGCGGAGTTCGTCGTCGGGATACAGCACGTTGTTACGCAGCCACTCGATGCACGCGCCCGCCGTTTCCTGCTCGTCGGCCACGTAGTACTTGCCGGGCAGCGGTGACGGCAGCGACGCGATGCCGCGCAACACGTCGGTCTTCTTGAACGGGACGTGACAGGTGATCCACGACGACGTGCCGACGTACAGGTGGCCTTCGTAGTCGCGCACGGCACCCGAGCCGATGGCTGCCGACTGCACGTCGGGGGTCCCACCCACCACCGGGACACCGGCGGGGAGACCGAGTTGCGTGGCCGCGTCGGGTGCGAGTTCACCGACGATGCTGGTTGCCGGAACGAGATCCGGGAGCTGCGCGCGGTCGATTCCGGTGATCGCGAGGAGCCCGGGGTCGTAGTCGATCTGGGCGAGGTCGCGGTTGTCGGTGACCCAGTGCAACACGATCGAGTCGTACGTCGCGACCGCGCGGCCGGTGAGCTTGTAGTTGAGCCAGTCTTTCGGCTCGAGGTACTTCCACGTCGCACGCGCGATATCGGGTCGCTCCGTTTGCAACCAGAGAATGTGGCCGACCGGGTCCTTGCCCGAGAGCGCCGGCACACCACCGGTGAGAGCCACCCACTTGCGCAGCTTCAGCGGGTCGTAGCCCTGCATGCGCACGCGGCCGCCGACCGCGCGGCGCACAGCGCGCGATCCGCGCGAGTCCATCCAGATGATGGCGTCGTGCAGTACGTCGCCCTGCGGCCCGATCGGCACGGTGCCCGACCACTGCGACGTGACCGACACCGCGACGAACGAGTCGACCGGCACCGCGCCCCGTGCCAGCAGACGGTGCGCGGCGGTCGTGATCGCGCGCCACCAGTCGGCCGGGTCCTGTTGCGCAGCACCGTCGGCGCCCAAGTCGAGGCGCGTGTGCTCGACGTCGCCATCGACGAACGTGCCGTCGATCGTGAACGTCGCGACCTTCGGCCCCGACGTGCCGAGGTCGATGGTGAGGACGTGCTCGGTCACGCCTTGCGTTTCAGGCCGTGACCGAAGAACCCGCCTTTCGGACGGGCGTGGGCGTGGTAGTGGTCCGGGATGTTGCGCATGTTGTCGTCGATATAGAGCTCGTACGTGAAGTGCTCGGCGACAACCATGGCCAGCTTGTCGTGCATGTGCGCCAGCGTCTCGGCCGGCGGGTCGACACCATGGCCCCGCCACACGACCATCGGGACCGCGCAGATCTCACACTCGGCGATCCAGCAGATGTCGTCTTCGTGGAACCAGGGCGTGATCCGCGCCGCCTCGCACAGATCGCACCCGTCTTTCCGCTCCAGATCACCGCTCATACGGGGAGAAGCTACCTCCGTAGTAGCTTCACCCGTCACGATGAAGGGTCTCATCCTTGCCGGAGGCGTCGGCTCGCGTCTTCGCCCGATCACCCACACCAGCGCCAAGCAGCTGGTGCCGGTGGCCAACAAACCGATCCTGTTCTACGGGATCGAACAGATGGCCGACGTGGGGATCAAGGACATCGCGATCGTCGTCAGCCCCGAGACCGGCGACGAGATCCGCGCCGCCGTCGGCGACGGCTCCGCGTTCGGCCTGAGCGTCACGTACATTTCGCAGCCGGAGCCGCTCGGCATCGCCCACGGCGTGAAGCTGGCGCGCGGTTACCTCGGGAACGACGACTTCGTTCTCTATCTCGGCGACAACATGCTGGAACAGGGCCTGCGCGAGTTCGTGGCCGGTTTCCACGCCGAGCGGGACCGCGAGCCGGAACTGGGTGAGGACCACCGGCCGTTGGTTGCGGCGCACATTCTGCTTGCCGCCGTCGACGACCCGCGGCAGATGGGTGTCGCCGAGCTCGACGCGCGGGGTGAGATCATCCGGCTCGTCGAGAAGCCGGCCAACCCGCCGTCGAAGTACGCGCTCGTCGGCGTGTACCTGTTCGGGCCCGAGATCCACGACGCGGTCCTCAGCATCAGCCCGTCGGGCCGCAACGAACTCGAGATCACCGATGCGATCCAGTGGCTGATCGACTCGGGCCACCGCGTGCACCACCAGATCCTCGCGGGCTGGTGGATCGACACGGGCAAGAAGGACCCGCTGCTCGAGTGCAACCGGTTGGTGCTCGACACGCTCGACCGGCGCGTCGACGGCCGCCTCGACCGCAAGTCGAAGGCCGAAGGGCGCGTCGTCATCGAAGCGGGCGCCACGCTCAAGAACTCGACCGTGCGCGGTCCCGCGATCATCGGCGCGAACACGCACCTGGTCGACACGTACGTCGGTCCGTACACGTCGATCGGACCCGACTGCGAGCTCACCGACTGCGACATCGAGTTCTCGGTCGTGCTCGAGAACAGCCGCATCGTCGGTGTGCATCGGCTCAAAGATTCGCTGCTCGGCCGCGCGGTCGAAGTGACACGCACGAACACGCGGCCGAAGGCCACACGGTTGACGTTGGGCGACCACTCCCAAGCGGAGCTCGAATAGCCGTGGCGCACGTGGCCGAGAGCGACGCGATCTCGGGCGTGTGGATCGTCGAGCCCGTCGTGCACACCGACGCGCGGGGGTTGTTCGTCGAGACGTTTCGCGTCGAGTGGCTGCCGCACGCGCCGGCGATGGTGCAGACCAACCGCGCCGACCGCCGGCGCGGGGCCGTGGTCGGCTTGCACTACCACCTCCACCAGGCTGACTACTGGTACGTCGTCGAGGGTATGGCGCGAGTCGTGCTGCACGACCTTCGGGCCGGTTCCCCGACCGAGGGGAAGACGCTCGCCATCGACCTCGGAGCCCGCGCCGACGGGTCGCACGATCACCGCGGCGTGTACATCCCGCCCGGTGTCGCCCACGGGTTCGCGGCGCTCTCCGACGTGACGCTGACGTATATGGTCGACGGGTACTACGACCCCGCCGACGAATTGGGCGTCGCGTGGGACGACCCCGATATCGCGGCCGCCTGGGGTGTGACCGACCCGGTGGTGAGCGCGCGCGACGCGGCCAACCCGACGCGAGCCGCAATCCCCGCGGAACTGCGACCGCGCGCATGAACATGCTCGTCACCGGCGGCGCCGGCTTCATCGGCGCCAACTTCGTGCGCTATTGGGCCGACGCGCATCCGTTGGACACGATCGTCGTCGTCGACGCGCTCACCTACGCGGGAGTACGCACGAATGTCGACGAGCAGCACGCGTTTGTGACCGGCGACATCGGCGACCTGAACCTGATGGAGTCGGTGCTCGCCGACCACGCCGTCGACGTCGTCGTGAACTTCGCGGCCGAGTCGCACAACTCGTACGCGATCGTGAATCCCGGGGCGTTTTTCCGCACGAATGTGCTCGGCACCCAGGCCCTGTGCGAGGCGGCCCGCCGGGCCGGGGTCGCCCGCTTCCATCACGTGTCGACCTGCGAGGTGTACGGCGACCTCGCCCTCGACGCGACCGAGCAGTTCACCGAGTCATCGCCGTACCGGCCGCGGACGCCCTACAACGCGTCGAAAGCCGGCGGCGACCACGCCGTGCGCGCCTATTACGAGACGTTCGGGCTGCCGATCACGATCACCAACTGCGCGAACAACTTCGGGCCGTTCCAGTTCCCCGAAAAGGTGATTCCGCTCTTCACTACGAAGGCGCTCGCCGACGAGCCGCTCCCGCTCTACGCGTCGACCGACCACCGACGGGAATGGATCCACGTACTCGACCACTGCCGCGCGATAGACCTCGTGCTCGACCGGGGCCGCGTGGGCGAGACGTACCACGTCGGCTCGGGCATCGAGCGGAGCGTCGAACAGATCGCCGACGCAGTGCTCGCGACACTCGGCAAACCCGCGAGCCTCAAACAGATCGTTCCCGACCGGCCCGGCCACGACCGGCGTTACGCACTCGACTGGTCGAAGATGCGCACCGAACTCGGCTGGGAACCCGAAGTCGAGTTCGACAAGGGCCTCGCCGAAACGGTGCGGTGGTACGCCGACAACCGGACCTGGTGGGAACCGCTCCTCGGCCGGGCCCCGGTGCAAGAAGATCAGTGGCAGTAACGCTCGTCACCGGCGGCGGCGGCCAGGTCGGCCGGGCCCTGGCGGGCGCCGACACGGTGTTGCTCGATCACGCCGCGCTCGATATCACCGACGCGAACGCGGTGAAGGCAGCGCTCGACGCGCACCGTCCGGCGGCGGTGATCCACTGCGGGGCGTGGACCAATGTCGATGCGTGCGAGTCCGACCCCGATCGCGCGTTCCTCGTCAACGAGGCCGGTACCCGCAACGTTGTCGAGGCCGCACACGCGGTCGGCGCCTACGTCGTCGCGCTGTCGACTGACTACGTCTTCGACGGCACGAAGACCGAACCGTACGACGAAGGCGACGAGCCGAATCCGCTCTCGGTCTACGGCCGATCGAAACTCGCCGGCGAAGGTATCGCCGACGCGACCGTGCGCACGTCCTGGGTTCGCGGGCCGTTGATCGAATGGATCCTGACGACGAAGGATCCGCTCCGGTTCGTCACCGACCAAACGTCGAACCCCACGATCGCGTCCGATCTCGCCACCAAACTCCGCTGGTTCGTCGCGCAGCGCCCAACCGGCATCTGGCATGTCACGAACCAGGGCGCGGTCACCGCGTACGAGTTCGCCCGTGCGGTTCTCGAAGCGGCCGGCGCCGACCCGAATCGTGTCGAACCCATCACGACCAATGAACTCAACCGCCCGGCACCCCGCCCTCCGTACTCCGTCCTCGCGAACCAACGCCTCGCCGATTCAGGCGAGCAGTTACTCCCCGACTTCCGCGAGTCCCTCAAAACCCTCGTGCGTCGATAGAGGGGAATTCTCACCCCCTATCGACGCACGACGCGCTAGAGGCGGTCGACGATCGCTTTGGCGAAGGCGCTGGTCTTGACTTCGGTGGCGCCTTCCATCTGGCGGGCGAAGTCGTACGTGACGATCTTGTCGGCGATGGTGGCTTCGAGGGCGCGGTTGATGTCGGCCGCGGCCTCGCTCCACCCCAGGTGCTCGAACATCATCACGCCCGACAGCAGCAGCGAACTGGGGTTCACCTTGTCCTGGCCCGCGTACTTGGGTGCGGTGCCGTGGGTGGCCTCGAAGATGCCGTGGCCGGTGACGTAGTTGATGTTGCCGCCGGGCGCGATGCCGATGCCGCCGACCTGCGCGGCGAGCGCGTCGGACAGGTAGTCGCCGTTGAGGTTGGTCGTCGCGATGACGTCGAAGTCCTCGGGGCGGGTGAGCACCTGCTGCAGCGTGATGTCGGCGATGTTGTCTTTCACGAGGACCTTCTCACCGGGTTTGCCGTCGCAGTCGTCCCACCCGACGGCGACGTCGGCGAACTCTTCCTTCACGAGGTCGTAGCCCCAGTTCATGAAGGCGCCCTCGGTGAACTTCTGGATGTTGCCCTTGTGCACGAGGGTCACGGACTTCCGGCCGTGCTCGACCGCGTACTTGATCGCGGCGCGGATGAGCCGTTTCGAGCCCGTCTCCGAGATCGGCTTGATGCCGACGCCGGAGTCGGGGCGGATGTCCCAGCCGAACTCTTTCTTCAGGATCTCGATGAGCTTCTTCGCTTCGGGTGTGCCTTCTTCGACTTCGAGGCCCGCGTAGATGTCTTCGGTGTTCTCGCGGAAGATCACCATGTCGACGAGTTCGGGGTGCTTGACCGGCGAGGGCACACCGGGGTACCACCGCACCGGGCGCAGGCACACGTACAGGTCGAGAATTTGGCGCAGCGCGACGTTCAGCGAACGGATGCCGCCACCGACGGGCGTCGTGAGCGGGCCCTTGATCCCGATGAGGTACTCGCGGAACGTGTCGACGGTTTCGTCGGGTAGCCACGAGCCGGTGGCGTTGAACGCCTTCTCCCCCGCGAGGATTTCTTTCCACGCGATCTTCTTGCCGTGCTTCGCGGCGGCTGCGTCCATGACCGTTCGCGCGGCGGGCCAGATGTCGACGCCGGTACCGTCGCCTTCGACGTACGGGATGATGGGTTCGTCGGGCACGGACAGCGTGCCGTCGGCGTTGGTTGTGATCTTTTCGGCCATGGCCGAGAAGATATCCCGAACGCGGCGCGCTACTCGACGCCGAGTTTGGGCGCGATGCCCGTGTCGACGCCGCCGTCGACGATCGCGTCGATCGGGTCTAGCGATTCGACCTCATCGGTCCCGAGGTTGTTGTTTTCGAGGGTCTCCTCGACCAGCTTCGACTGGATCACGATCTCGACGCGCCGGTTCTTGGCCCTGCCCTCGGTGGTCTCGTTGTCGGCGATCGGGTGGGTGTCGGCGTAGCCGTCGATGCTCAACCGATTGCGGTCGATCCCGTTCGATTCGAGGAACCGCAGCACCGCCGACGCCCGGGCGCCGGACAGCTCCCAGTTCGACGGGAATTGGGGTGTGTCGATCGGGACGTCGTCGGTGTGCCCCTCGACGAACACCTTGTTGTCGACCGACTTCAGGGCTTCGCTGACGATCGTCAGGAGTGGTTTGGCACCGCCGAGGACGTCGGCTTGTCCCGGGGCGAACAGCACCTGGTCGGTCACGACCGTGACGACGAGCCCGCGTTCTTCGAGGCGCACTTCGAGGTTGCCGACGAAACCGGTTCCTGCCGCCTCGACCTGCTGCTCGATCGCGTCGCGCACTTCGTCGAACGTCTCGCGCTCGGCCGACGCTTCGACCGACTGCTGCTCCATTTGCGTGAGCAGCTTGGCGATCATCGCGTTCGTGTCGGGCTGCCTGTCCGGGCCGATGGCGCCCCCCGGCGCGGGCGCGACGCCCGATCCGTCCCCTTCGAGGGGGCCTTCTCCACCGGCTTCCTTGAACACACCCGTCGACAACTCGCCGCCGCCGAGGGCTTCGCTGAACCCGATCGACAGTTCTTTGAACTTGTCGATGTCGACGCTGGACATGGCGAAGAGCGCGATGAACATGGCCATGAGCAGCGTGAGCAAGTCGGCGTAGGGAATGACCCACGCCTCGTGGTTCACGTGTTCTTCGTGCTCCTCGGGGAGCCCGTCGTCACCTCCGTGTGACACGACAGCCGCCCGGGGTTATGCGGCGGCTTGCGCGGACTCGCGCTCGGCCGGCGAGACGTGCGCCATCAGCATTTCCTCGACCACGCGCGGGCTCACGCCGGCCTGGATCGCCATCACGCCTTCGACGATGAGCATCTTGTGGTTGACCTCTTCGCCCGAGAGCCGTTTGAGCTTGTTGGCGAAGGGCAGGTACACCGCGTTGGCGAGAAACACACCCCAGAACGTCGCGACGAACGCGGCCGAGATGCCGTGCCCGATCGCGGCCGGGTCGTCGAGGTGGGCCATGGTGGCCATGAGACCGAACACGGCGCCGAGGATGCCGAACGTCGGTGCGTACACGCCGGCGTTGGTGAACCAGGTCTGGCCTGCCTTGTGGCGTTCTCTCATCGACGAGATTTCCGAGAGCATCGTCTTCTTCAAGACGTCGGGGTCGGTGCCGTCGACAGCGAGTTCGATGCCCTTCTTGAAGAACGGGTCTTCGATCTTCTTCGACTCTTCCTCGAGGGCGAGGAGGCCTTCGCCGCGGGCGCGGGTCGTCAGCGTGACGATCTGCTTGATGGTGTCCGGCGCCGAGTACGCGGCGTTCCCCTTCACCACCTTCTGGAAGTACTTGCCGACGTTCGCCGTCTCGACGAACGGGTGGCTGATAAGCACCGCACCGATGCTGCCGATCCACACGATCAAAATGGCGGGGATGTTGACGAACAGCGCGACGGGGTCGGCGCCCTTCAAGATGGCGCCCAAGAAGACGCCCACGAAGGCCAGCACGAAGCCGATCATCGTGCCCTTTTCCATCATCCCTCCTCAGCGAATCAGCGAGGGAAGTGCCCCTTCCCGCCCAGGAGGTATCGACGCCGGGGTCACGCCGCTGAAGGACCTCTGTCACAGACCGTGACCGGGCCGAAGCCGTCAGACGGCGTCGAGCGCCGCCCGCAGGGTGGCCGTGAACGCCCGGGCCTCCTCGGCACCGCCACCGTCGAGCAAGCGCCGCACCAGCGCACTCCCGACGATGACGCCGTCGGACGCGGCGGCGCCCTGGGCGGCCTGCTCGGGGGTCGAGATCCCCACCCCGAGGAGCACGGGTCGATCGGTCACCGCTTTGAGGCGCCGGCCCATCTCTTCGGCCGGGGCGGCGAGCGTGGCCCGTTCCCCGGTCACGCCGAGCAGCGAAACGCCGTAGACGAAGCCCCGCGACCGCTCGCAGATCGCCGCGAGCCGTTCGTCGGTCGTGGTCGGCGCGGCGAGCAACACCGTTTCGACACCCGCGGCATCCGCCGCGTCGCCCCAGCCGTCGAGTTCGTCGAGCGGCAGGTCGGGGACGATCGCGCCGTCGACGCCCGACTCGCGCAGCGCACTCGCACACCGCTCGTGACCCATACGGGCGACGAGGTTGTAGTACGTCATGATCACGAGCGGCACGGGCACGTCGAGCCCGGCCAGCGCGTCGATCACACCGATCGGCGTGGCACCCAGGTCGAGCGCTCGCTGCGAAGCCTCCTGGATCGTGCGCCCATCCATGATCGGGTCCGAGAACGGGATGCCGACCTCGACGGCATCGGCGCCGCCGTCGACCACGGCGCGCACGGCGTCGCACCACTGACTGCCGAGCCCGCCGGTGACATACGGGACGAGCAGCTTGCGCCCCTCGGCCCGCTTCGCCCGCAGGTGTTTCTCTAAGTTCATGGCTCCCTCCGCTCCCGGCCTTGCGGCCTACGGCGGGCGGGCCACCGCTGCGTCCGCACGGTATTCATTCCAACTCGCCGAGGATCTCGGCGACCTGGGCCGCGTCCTTGTCGCCGCGGCCGGAGAGCGTGACGAGCACGGTCGTTCCCGTCGGGACCGAGTGCCCCGCTTCACGCGCGAGCCAGCCCAGCGCGTGGGCCGGTTCGAGCGCCGGGACGATGCCTTCGGTCGAGGAAAGCAGCTGGAACCCGGCGAGCGCTTCGTCGTCGACTGCGGAGTGGTATTCGGCGCGCCCACTCGCGGCGAGTTCGGCGTGTTCGGGTCCGACACCCGGGTAGTCGAGTCCGGCGCTGATCGACGTCGCTGCGAGCACCTGGCCGTACTCGTCCTGGAGGAACAGCGAGCGCATGCCGTGGACCACGCCGGGCACGCCGCGACTCACCGCCGCACCGTGGTGCCCCGACTCGAGGCCGAGACCGCCCGCTTCGACGCCGATGAGGCGCGCCTTCGTGTCGAGGAAACCGGCGAACGTCCCGATCGCGTTCGAACCTCCACCGACACACGCAATGACCACGTCGGGGTCGGCGCCGTCGAGAACCGCGCGGCACTGCTCGCGCGCCTCGTCGCCGACGATGCGCTGGAACTCGCGCACCATCCACGGGAACGGATGCGGGCCCATCGCCGAACCGAGGCAGTAGTGGGTCTCGGTCACCGACGCGACCCACTCGCGCATCGCTTCGTTCACCGCGTCCTTGAGCGTCGCGCTCCCCGATTGCACGGACACAACCTCGGCGCCGAGCAGCCGCATTCGCCATACATTCAGCGCTTGGCGCTCGATGTCGACGGCACCCATGAACACGGTGCAGTCGAGCCCGAACAGCGCGGCCGCGGTCGCGGTCGCGACACCGTGCTGCCCCGCGCCCGTCTCGGCGATAACGCGCTTCTTGCCCATACGCCGCGTCAGCAGCGCCTGGCCGAGGACATTGTTGATCTTGTGCGACCCGGTGTGCGTCAGGTCTTCGCGCTTGAGCAGGACGCGCAGGCCCAGCCGTTCCGAGAGCCGCTTGCATTCGGTGACCGGTGTCGGTCGGCCCGCGTAACTCGCGAGCAACCCCGCGTATTCCGTGCGGAACGCGTCGTCGTGCCACGCGATGCGGAACTCGGCTTCGAGTTGCTCGAGCGCGGGGATGAGCGTCTCGGGGACATAGCGGCCCCCGAACTCGCCGAAGCGCCCACGGGCCGTGGGCTCCGGGCCCGGAGGCGCAAACTGCACAGGTTCTCCCCGAGCGGGAACTGCCATGGACCTCTCCCAGAAGACCGGTACCGGATCGGGAGAGTCTACGAGTGTCGGCCTATTGGTCGAGTTGCCAATCCCAGGGCCGCGTCACGCCCCCGACCTCGTCGAGGTCGATCGCGGCGGCGCGCGGTTCGCCTTCCTCGAGCCGATCCTCGAGGTCGCCCTCGGCGGCACGCGCCGTTTCGATGAACCGGCGCAGCTTGCGCGGGTCCTTGTGCCCCGGCGTCGCCTCCACCCCGGTCGACACGTCGACCCCCCAGGGGCGCAGCCGCCGGATCGCTTCGCCGACGTTCTCCGGAGTCAGACCGCCGGCCAGGATCCAGCGCACGCCACCCGGCACGCCTTCGGCGAGCTGCCAGTCGAACACCTTCCCCGAACCGGGGTTGGGTGAGTCGATGTGGATCGCGTCGGCGGGCGAGTTCGCGGCCGATGCGAGCGCGGGGTCTCCGGCGGCGAACGCGTGGATCACGAACTGCACGCGCTCGCGGATCCAGCGGACCTCCGAGAGCGGTTCGCGACCGTGGAGTTGCACCGCGTGCAGCCCGGTGCGATTGACGATCTCGACGACACGCTCCGGACGTTCGTCGCGGAACACGCCGACCGTGAGCGCTTCGATGGGGAGTCGCTTGACGATGCTGCGCACATCGTCGGCGTTGACCTGACGCCGGCTCGGCGCAAACATGAAGCCGAGCGCGTCGGCACCGAGTGCGACCGACAGGAGCGCGTCCTCGTCGTTCGTGATTCCACAGATCTTGATGAACACGGGCCGCTACTCCCGCTTCCCGACGCGGAAACCGGCGAACTCGCGCACGAGCACGGCGGGATCGTCGGCGCGCACCAGTGCTTCGCCGACAAGGACCGCGTCGAACCCCGCCGCGGCCATGCGAGCTGCGTCAGCCGGCGCCCGTACCGCGCTCTCGGCTACCGCGATCACGTCGGCCGGCAAGAGTCTCGCGAGCGACTCACCCACGCCCAGGTCTTCGGCGAACGTCGCGAGGTTGCGGCTGTTGATGCCCACCACCGTTGCCCCCGCCGCGAGTGCCCGTTCCGCTTCGGGCGCGTCGTGCGCCTCGACGAGGACACCCAGACCGAGGTCGGCCGCGAGGCCGTGGAGATCGGCGAGGAGGGAGTCGTCGGGAATCGCGGCCACGATCAGCAGGATCGCGTCGGCGCCGATGGCGCGGGTTTCGTAGACCTGGACTTCGTCGATCGTGAAGTCCTTGCGCAAGATTGGCAGGTCGGTGGCGTCCCGTGCCGCCTGGAGGTCGGCGACCGCGCCCCCGAAGTACTCGATGTCGGTCAGCACCGACAGCGCGGCCGCACCGCCACTCTCGTAGGCCTGCGCGGTGGGAGCGGGATCGAGATCGGGCGCGAGATCGCCCTTCGACGGCGATCGGCGTTTGATCTCGGCAATAACCGCAAGGTGGCCGTCGGCCCGGCGCAACGCCGCGCTGAACCCGCGTGCCGGCGGCGCGTCGAGCGCGGTCCGCCGCAACAGGTCACGCGTCTGCGGCCGGCGCAAGACGGTGACCTCGTCGCGCTTGGCCGCGAGGATCTCGTCCAAAACACTCATGGAGTGCCGTCGAGTCTACGCTCCGCCCCCGTGACGACGAGCTTTCCCGACGGCTTCCTCTGGGGCAGCGCGACCGCGGCCCACCAGATCGAAGGGGGCAACTGGAACACCGACTGGTGGGCATTCGAACATGCCCCCGGAACCGGATGCGTCGAGCCTTCGGGCGACGCGTGCGACAGCTGGCACCGCTACCCCGAAGACATCGCACTCGTGCGCGATTTCGGCCTGGCCGCGTACCGGTTCTCGATCGAATGGGCGCGCATCGAACCCGAGGAAGGCGAGTTCTCCCGCGCCGCGATCGAGCACTACCGGCGCGTCTGCGCGACGTGTCTCGACAACGACATTCAACCCGTCGTCACGTTCCACCACTTCACGACGCCACGATGGATGGCCGATCACGGCGGGTGGGCCGCTCCCGTCGTCGTCGACCGCTTCGCGCGCTACTGCGAACGGGCCGCGGCCGGGTTGGGCGACCTCATCGCGATGGCGTGCACGGTGAACGAGCCGAACATCGTGTCGCTCATGGGCGCGCTCGTCGGTGCGTTCCCGCCCGGGCACAACGACATGGCCGAGTACGCGGCGATGAACGAGCACCTGATCGCGGCGCATCGCGTCGCCGTCGACGCGATCAAGGCGGGCCCGGGATCGTTCCCGGTTGGTCAGACCATCGCGATGGGCGACTGGTGGGCACCGGACGGGGCCGAGGAAACACTGGCTCGTACCCGGCACATGCACGAAGGCCAGTTCCTCGAAGCGTCGCGTGGCGACGACTTCGTCGGCGTCCAGGCGTACTCGCGCACCCGGCTCGATGCCACCGGGATGCCGCTCGGTCCCGAACCCGGGGTACCAGTCGTCTCGTCGATGGGCTACGAGTACTGGCCCGGCGCGGCTGCAGTCGCCATCCGCCACGCGGCCCAAGTCGCGGGTGTGCCCATCTACATGACCGAGAACGGCATCGGAACCGACGACGACACCGAGCGCATCGCGTACGTCACCGAAGCGCTGCGGGGCGTGGCCCAATGCATCGACGACGGCATCGACGTACGCGGCTACTTCTACTGGTCGTTGCTCGACAACTTCGAGTGGGCCCTCGGCTATGAGCCGCGTTACGGCCTGGTCGCGGTTGACCGGGAAACGTTCGCCCGCGCCCCGAAGCCAAGCGCGCGCTGGTTTGGGACGATCGCGGCAACCAACACCGTGCCCTGAACCCCTCAACCCGCTCGGCGGGGCTCCCACGACTGCGAGTGCAGGTCGACGCGTGCCACGGTCGCGCCGAGGGTCTCGACGTCGAAGCCGTCGAGGGCGCGCACGTCGTCAACGCTCGACACGACGTAGAGATTCTCGATGCCGTGGGCCGCACTGACGCGCGAAGCGAGCATCGCCAGCGCGAGGAAGACGCGCTCCCGCAACGCGGGGTCGACGACGACGACATCAGACAACTCGGCGCTGCGCGGTCCGAGGGACAGATCCGGGTGGGCGTCGACCGGCTCGTGTTCGACGAGGAAACCGACGACCGGCGACCACAGGGTCACGCGGGCGGTGCCGACGACATCGTCGCCCGCACGCACTGCGAGGCGGACGGAGGCACCTTCGTAGCCGTCAGGACCGCCCGCCGTCAGGGCCGCGCATCGGGCCCGGAGTTCGCTGTCGGCCGGGTGCACCACCGCCGCGGTGAGGTCGTAGTCCACGAGGTGCGGCTGGCGCGCCATGGCCGCCATCCGCAGCACGAGTTCCTGGCGGGGCGTGGCCAGGGGGCGACGGTCGCAGCGAAGAAGGCGCTCTCTGTCGCGGGCTCGCACCCGTTGACCCTACGGAGAGTGGTCAACCGGGTCAAGAAATTCGGCGAGCTCGGCATACTTTGGGCGACAGATGCCACACGCAGTGCCGGCTCAGGGTTCGCCGTCACATTCCCCTGACCTTTCCTTCACACGTTCACCGACAACCGAGTGCGACGATGAGGAGACATGGAACGCGGGACGATCCTCGTCGTTGACGACGAGCCGAATATCGCCGATCTGGTCGAGATGTACCTCCGGCGCGAGGGCTTTCGGGTCCTCAAGTCCGGGACGGGCGAAGACGCGGTGCGTGCCGTCGCCGACCAGCGGCCCCGATTGGTCGTGCTCGATGTCGGACTCCCCGACATCGACGGGCTCGAAGTGTGCCGGCGGCTGCGCGCCACCTCGACGATCCCCGTCATTTTCCTGACTGCGCGCGACACCGAGGTGGACCGAGTCCTCGGACTCGAGCTCGGCGGCGACGACTACGTCACCAAGCCGTTCTCCCCCGCCGAGCTGGTGGCCCGGGTCAAGGCGGTGTTGCGCCGCGGCGACGGTACCAGTGCAGTCGCCGAACTCGTCGAAGTCGGCTCGGTTGCCATCGACGCGGCCCGGCGCGAGATCAGGGTCGGCGCAACGCCCGTCGACTTCACGACGAAGGAGTTCGACTTGTTGCGCTTCCTCGCGGAGCGTCCCGGCCTCGCGCTGAGCCGGCAACAGATTCTCGACGGGGTCTGGGGCTACGACTGGTTCGGCGACGCGCGCACGGTTGACGTCCACATCGCGCAGGTGCGCAAGAAGGTCGGCGACGGCGTGCGAATCGACACCGTGCGCGGCGTCGGGTACCGGCTCGACTCCCGATGACCCTATGACCCCGACGACCCTATGACCCCGACGACCCTATGACCCCGACGACCCTATGACCCCGACGACCCTATGACCCCGACGGGTTGAGTCGAGGCGCATGAACCGGGGTCTCTCTCTGCGGACGCGCCTCATGCTCGCGTTCTTCGCGGTCGCGATCGGCGTGCTCGCGCTGTCCGGCGTCGCCACGTACGCGCTCGTCAGCCGATCGATCGAGAAGGCGGCTCTCGACGACATGCGCGAACGATCAGAACCGCTCGCGACCTCGTCCGAGGACTTCCGCGTGCGGCTCGACGATCCGACGACACCAAACCGCAACGAGTTGCAGCAGAGCACGCAGCGGGTCCGCCAGACGATGAACCTGACCGACCTCAGCTTCGTGGTCCTCGGCCCCGACGGTCGCTTCGTCGACCCCCGCCAGCCCGTGCTCGCGGAGCTGTTCCGCCTGCCCGACGGACTCGTGCTCGAGGACATCGAACCGCAACGTCTCCTGGCCGGTGAGGAAGTCAGCGGGCGCCGCGGCGACCTCGTGTTCCTCGCCCAGGCCGTCGGCGACGACCGGCTCGGCAAGGTGGTGATCGTCGCGACCGACGAGATCGACAACGAGGTCCTGCGCCGGGCCGTCCCGCTCATGTTCGTCGCGTCCGGTGCCGTGCTCTTGCTCGTGGGTCTCCTGTCGGTATGGCTCTCCCGCCGCCTCACGCGCCCGATCGGCGCGATCGAAGCGGCCGCGCGCGGTATCGCGAACGGCGACTTGACCGCCCGCGCGCTCGTCCCGCGCGGAACCGACGAGGAACTCGCGGCGTTGGCCGGCACGCTCAACACGATGGCCGCGCAGCTCGAACAAGCTCGGGGCTCCGAGCGGGCGTTTTTGCTGTCCGTGTCGCACGACCTGCGTACGCCGCTCACGTCGATTCGTGGATACGCCGACGCGCTGGGCGACGGCACGATCGACGTCGACGATCCCGTAGCGCGCAATCGTGCCGCCGAAGTGATTTCGTCGGAAGCCCGCCGTCTCGAGCGGCTCGTCCGCGACTTGCTCGACCTATCTCGGTTGGACACGCGCCAGTTCTCGTTGAAGCCGATTCCGAGCGATGTCACCGCGGTCGTGCGCGACTCGGCCGAGGCATTCACGCCGGCGGCTCGCGATCTCGGCATCGAGCTTGCCGTGGTCGCCGACCAACCGATAGCGGGTGACATCGACCCGGAGCGGCTCGGCCAGATCGTGGCCAACCTCGTGGAGAACGCAATGAAGTACGCGCGCTCGTCCGTCGCCGTCGCCGTCAGCACCGGCGCCGAAGCCGACGGACGCTTCGCGATCGTGGTCACCGACGACGGCCCCGGCATACCGGCGGAGGAACTCCCACGCGTGTTCGAACGTCTGTATACGGTTCGCAACTCCCCGGGCCGGTCCGTTGGCACCGGCCTCGGCCTCGCGATCGTGCACGAACTCACAGTACGGATGGGCGGCACCGCCCGCGTAGAGGCGTCCGCCAACGGTGGTGCCCGTTTCGTGGTGTCGCTCCCGGCGTAGGGGTTACAACACCTCGAGGCGCGCGTGCGCACGGCCGCCGTCCCAGACGACGTCGACCTCGGCTGGTGGTTCGATCTCGCGCCGGACCATCGCCAGGGCGACCGTCCCCGCGGTCGACGTGACTTCGCCGACGGTCTTCCCGTCGAGTTCGAGCTGCGCACCCCGCGGCGCGGCTGTGTCGAGCCGCGCTCGCCTCAGGTACCGGTTGACGTGGCCGCGGGTGTCGATGCGGCACACGAGTTCCTGTCCGACGAAGCAACCCTTCGTGAACGACACTGCCGTCTGTTCGAGGAACGCTTCCTGCGGAATTGTCTTCTCGTCGACGTCGTGCCCCTGGCGGACCACGCCGGCCTCGATACGGGCCCGCTCGTACTCGTCGGCGGAAACAACGACGTCGCCGAGCGCGTCGAGTGCCGCCGCGACGGTAGACGCGGGTCCGATCACGTCGAATCCGGGTTGGCCGGGCCAGTCCGCGCGTACGACCCGGGCATCGCGCCACGCCGTGTGCGAGAAAGGCTCGCGCGGAACGTTGACGTCGAGTGGCGCGTGCGTCGCGCCGCGAACTGCGGCCGCGGCGTAGCCCTCCGACGCATCGGTGACTTCGGCTTTCACCCGGATGCGGAATCGGTTCACGCCGTCGGCAAGCGCAGGCGCCACGGATCGCTCGCAGTCGAGCCACCACGTGTTCTCGTCGACGCGCAGGACGCGCAGGTCGGCAATGAGCTTGCCCTGGGGCGCGAGCAGCAGCGCGTGCGCACCGTCGCCGTCGCGCAGCGGATCGAGATCCTGCGACAGCAAGCTCTGGAGGAACGATCCCGCGTCGTCGCCGGTGACGGTCACGAGGCCGCGATCGATATGCGCCAGCATGGTTGTCTCCTACGGCTGTTTCGGGAGTGCCCGGGCGGCGGCCGCTGCCGTAAGCAACGCCCGGGCCTTGTTCTGACATTCCAGGTCTTCGTCGGCCGGGACCGAATCGGCCACGATGCCCGCCCCGGCCTGGAGTGTCGCCTGTCCGCCGCGCCACACCATGGTGCGGATTGCGATGGCCGTGTCGAGGTTGCCCGAGAAGTCGAAGTACCCCACCACCCCCGCGTAGGGGCCGCGCTTCGTCGGTTCGAGCGCGTCGATGATTTCCATGGCGCGCACCTTGGGTGCGCCGCTCACCGTCCCGGCCGGGAACGTCGCCCGCAGGACGTCGACCGGGCCCTTGCCGTCGGCCAGGTCGCCGGCGACCTGACTCGTGAGATGCATCACGTGCGAGTACCGCTCGAGCGTCATCAGCTCTTCGACGCGTTCGGTGCCGTAGCGCACGACGCG
>JAWXCJ010000056.1:0-11802 GCA_034408875.1 Actinomycetota bacterium | reverse complement strand
GCGCACGGGCGCGAAGCCGACACCGCAGTTACCCATCACGATGGTGGTGACACCGTGCCAGCACGTCGGCGTGAGCAGCGGATCCCACGTGATCTGGCCGTCGAAGTGCGTGTGGACGTCGACGAACCCGGGTGTGACGAGCAGCCCGTCGGCGTCGATTTCTTCGCGGCCCTTTTCGGCGACGCGACCGACCTCGGTGACGGTGCCGTCGGTTATCGCGACGTCGGCGATGCGGGCGGGCGCGCCCGTGCCGTCGACGACGTTGCCACCACGAATGACGAGATCATGCATCGCGCACCCTGCTCTCAGCTTCGTCGAATTGCCTTGAAGAATTCGCGCACATCTTGGATGTAGAGGTCGGGCTCTTCGAGCGCGGCGAAGTGGCCGCCGCGGTCGAAGCGGGTGTACCGCTTCAGGTTGAACATGGTTTCGGCGTACGCCCGCGGGATGCGGAACATCTCGAACGGGAACACCGCCGCCGCGGTCGGCACGGTGATCTTCTCGCCGACCGGCCCGAAGCGACCGCCCCGCTGTGACTCGCAGTAGAGGCGCACCGACGAGTTGATCGTGTTCGTCACCCAGTACACGGTGAGGTTCGTGAGCAACTGGTCGCGCGTGACCGCGTCTTCGGGGCTGCCGTCGTTGTCGGTCCACGCGTAGAACTTCTCGACGATCCAGCCGGCCAAGCCCGCGGGCGAGTCGGTGAGGCCGTACCCGAGCGTCTGGGGGTTCTTGCCCTGGATCTCCTGGTACGCCGAACCGTGCTGCACGAACTCACCGGCGCTCGCGAGGTCGGCGACCTCCTGCTCGGTCAGTTCGATGCCGCTCGCGTCGGGCGGGAACGCGAGGAGCATGTTGCTGTGCAAACCGACCATGTGCTCGGCGTCGATCGACGCGAGTGTGGCCGAGATCATGGCGCCCCAGTCGCCGCCCTGGGCTCCGTAGCGCTCGTAGCCGAGGCGCGCCATGAGGGTCTTCCACGCCTGCGCGACCCGCAGCAGGTCCCACCCGGGCTCAGTTGTCGGGCCCGACCAGCCGTAGCCCGGAATGGAAGGGCACACGACATGGAAGTCTTCGCGCAGTGGTTCGATGACGTCGAGGAATTCCGACACCGAGCCCGGCCACCCGTGCGTGATGATCAGCGGCAACGCGTCGGGGTTGTCGCTGCGGGCGTGGATGAAGTGAACCTGTTGCCCGTCGATCTCGGTCAGGAAGTGCGGCCACTGGTTGAACTTCGCTTCGTGCGCGCGCCAGTCGTACTTGGTCCGCCAGTGCTCGCACAGCTCCTGGAGATACGCGAGGTTGGTGCCGTAGCCCCAACCCGAATCGAGGATCTGGTCGGGCCAGCGCGTGCGCGCCAACCGTTCGCGTAGGTCTTCGAGGACGTCTTCGTCGACGTCGATGCGGAACGGTCGGATGTCGTCGCTGCCCACGCCCCGACGCTACTGCGGCGGCCCCAGTGGAGGCGGGGGTGTCCAACCGTCACCAGCGGGAGGTGCGCCGAACCCGCCACCATCGGCGGCGGCGCGTTCGACTTCGGCCTTCTTCGACGAGAACCAGATGGCCCCCATGACGATCGCGACGGGTCCGCACAGCACGCCGCCGACGATCGGCCAGATCTGCCACCTGTCTTCAGTACGGAACGAAACCGGCAAGAGTCTCGCGTCTCGTCGCCTTCGGGACGATGATGCCTAGGCTGAGGCCGTGAGCACGGCATTCACCCTGCCCCGGGCCGACGGCGTGCTGCCCGCCCAGTGGATCCGCAAGGCGATCGGCGCGGGCATCGTCACTGCCGCCGACCCGATCCCCGACCGCAACATCCAGCCCGCGAGTCTCGACCTGCGCCTGGGCGACGAGGCCTACCGGCTCCGGGCGAGCTTCCTTGCGGGCGCGACGACCGTCGAGCGCAAGCTCGAGGAGTTCGCGGTCGGCCCGCCGATCGACCTCCGCAACGGCGCGATCCTCGAACGCAACCGCCCGTACCTCATCCCGTTGCAGGAGCGGCTCGCGCTGCCCGAGAACTTGCGCGCGCTCGCCAACCCGAAGAGTTCCACCGGTCGCCTCGACGTGTTCACGCGCGTGATCACCGACCACAGCTTCCAGTTCGACGAGATCCGCAAGGAGTACCACGGGCAGCTCTGGCTGGAAGTGGTGCCGCGCTCGTTCACGATCATGGTGCGCACGGGCATCACGTTGAACCAGTTGCGCCTGCGCGCCGGCGACGCGCGCGTCAGCGACGACGAGGTACGCGAGCTGCACAAGCAGGACACGCTTCTGTACCGCGGCGAGACACCGGTATCGCTCGACAACTTCCGCACCCACGACGGGCTCTTCTTGAGCCTCGACCTGCGCCACGAAGCGGGCCGCTCGGTCGGCTGGGAAGCGAAACGCAACAGCCGCCTCCTCGACTTGAGCCGGCTCGACCACTACGACCCCGAAGAGTTCTGGGACCCTGTGTACCCGGGGCGCGACAGCCACGTGGTGCTCGAACCCGAGGCGTTCTACCTGTTGCTCTCCGACGAAGCGGTGCGCATCCCGCCGTCGCTCGCGGCGGAGATGACCGCGTACGACCCGACGAGTGGCGAGTTGCGCACGCACTACGCGGGGTTCTTCGACCCGGGGTTCGGTCACGACCCGATCTTCCACGGCAGCCGCGCTGCGCTGGAGATCCGCGCCCACGATGTGGCGTTCGCGATCGAGCACCGCCAGCGCGTGTGCAAGCTGCGCTTCGAACGCATGCTCGAAGAGCCCGACATCACCTACGGCGCCGGCCTCGGCTCCAACTACCAGGCGCAAGAGGCAACGCTGAGCAAGCACTTCAAGTTCGAGCGCACGAAGCTCGGCGGCCAGCTCGCGATCGACCTCGAGCCCTGATGCTCGATCCGCTCGCATCGTTCCGGCTCGACGGGCGCGTCGCGATCGTGACCGGCGCCAGTTCGGGCCTCGGCGCCCGCTTCGCGCGCGTGCTCGCGGCTGCGGGCGCATCGGTCGTGCTCGCCGCCCGCCGCGAGGACCGCCTCCGGACTTTGGCAAAGGAACTCGACGACGCCCACGTCGTCGCGTGCGACCTCTCCGTCGCGGGCGCACCCGGCGAGCTGGTCTCGGCAACGGTCGCGCACTACGGACGGGTCGACGTCGTGGTCAACAACGCGGGCCTGAGCGAGCCGACTCCCGCGCTCGACGAAGCGACCGACCACTTCGCGCACACGGTGCAACTCAACCTGATCGCGCCGTTCGAGCTCGCGCGCGAGTCGGCCCGGGTGATGATCGACTCGGGTCGCGGCGGCGCGGTCGTCAACGTCGCGTCGATATGGGGCCTCGTCGGCGTCGGCCAGATTCCCGAAGCGGGCTACGCGGCGTCGAAGGGCGGGCTCGTCAACCTCACACGCGAGTTGGGTGCACAGTGGGCCCGCAAGGGCGTGCGGGTGAACTGCCTCGCACCGGGCTGGTTTCGCACCGAGATGACCGACGGCCTCCTCTTCGGCGACGAGAAGTCGGAGAAGTGGATGCGCCAACGCACGCCGATGGGTCGGGGCGGCGACGAACACGAACTCGACGGTGCGCTCCTGTTCTTGGCGAGCGCCGCATCGAGCTTCATGACCGGCCAGGTCGTCACCGTCGACGGCGGCTGGACGTCGGTCTGACCCGCCGCGGCTACCCGGCCGTCGCTACGTAGAGGGTGCGAACGCCGCCGCCGGTGCTGTCGCCGAGGTAGACCGAGGAGCCCGCGCCGTACGGTCCCGCGAACTCGTTCGCGGCACCCGAGAACGTTGCCGAGCACTCGAACCGGCCGGTCGCGTCCGGTGTCGCCGTGCAGACGTTGCCGAAGTGCGTCCCGACGGAGCCATCGCTGAACGGGCGCCCGATCATGAGGTGGATCGGACCGGAGTACGGGCCGGTGACCGTTCCGCGAACGGTGCCCGTCCAGGTACTGCCGTCGCCTTGCACCACGAATCCGGCGCCGCCGTCGACGTTGATGCCGTACTGCGAGAAACCGCCCCCGCCGGGCACGAAACGCGCCGTCAGATCACCTTCCGGCAACACCAGCGGCGGCGGCACCGTGGTCGTCGCCGCGGGCGGTGCCGTTTGCGGCGTCGTCGGCGGCGTGGTTTGCGGTGTCGTTTGCGGGGTTGTCGCGGGCGTCGTCGGTGGCGTGGTGTCGGGAGTCGTCGTCGACGACGCCACTTCTTCGGCCGGGGCGAAGGTGATGACGCGCCGTCCGACGGTGCCGGCCGAGTCGGTGAGGAAGACCGCCTCTCCGGGGCCGAATGCAGCCCACTGGTCGGACCGGGCCCCGGAGAAGGTCCCCGTGCATCGGGTGACGCCGTCGGCCGCGGGCGTCGCTTCGCACACATCCACGGAGTGCTGGAGCCCGTCAGAGGCCGGCGTTACCACCTCGAGCGTGATGGGCGCGACGTACGAACCGGTAATGCTGACATCGAGCGTGGCGGTCCATGTCGACGTGCCCGGTTCGCGGCTGAACCCGGCCGTGCCGTCGACCGTCACCCCCGATTCCACGGGGGTGGTGCCGGTGAACGTCGCGACAAGATCCAAGGGGCCACCCGGGTCGACATCCTCGGCAACCGTCGTCGTCGTCGAGTCCGGCGTGTTCGTGACCTCCACATTCCTCGAGTCGTCGTCGCCGATCGATACCGCTGCCACGACGACCGCCGCGATCGCAGCCGCCGCCAGCAGGAATCCGCCGACTCCGAACGAGTTCCGGCGGAACCAGCGCTGCGGCTCGACCTCGTTCGCACGTCCGCGCAGTTGCGCCCAGGAGTCAGGCGCCGGTTCGAACGTGTCGGCGTACGCGTGCGTCGATTCGCGCAGCAGGCGCTCGACGTCGGAGGTGTCGGGCGTGTCGGGGCTGTCGGGGCGCGGGGTCATCGGTGGCCCTCCATCTTCTTGGCCAGCGCGGCGATCCCTCGGCTGGCGTTCGATTTCACGGCCCCCACTCCGATGCCGAGGGCATCGGCGATCTCACGTTCCGAAAGGTCTGAGTAGTAGCGAAGCGTCAGCACCTCCCGCTGCCGGCGCGGCAACGTCTGGAGGGCCGCGATGACGGCTCGGTGCTCCTCGTTGACGAGCACGGAGTCGTCGGCGCCGGGCGCGTGCCCGTCGGGAATCGGCGGGTGCTTCGCCGCCACGTACTTGCGCCGCAGCCGCGACCGGGCGGTGTTGACGACGACCACCCGCAGGTACGCGGGCGCCGCGTGCATGTCCCGCACCTTGTCCCAGGCCCGGTAGACCTTCACGAAGGCCTCTTGCACGACCTCTTCGGCCGATCCCGGGTCGTCGACGAGCAACGCCGCGATCCGCAGGCAGGAGCGGTAGTGGGTGCGGTGGAGCTCCGAGAGGGCCGAATCCGCGTCGAGGATTTCCACCTCTTGCGGGGTCCCTCCGTCCACGGTCGTCATCATCACCTGTGCAGACGCCGGGCTCGGGGCAAGGTTGCATCCGGGCGGCCGGGAAAGTGGCCGGGAAATAGGTGGCGGTTACTCAGGAACGATTCTGGTCCTCAAGGCGTCGTCGGATGCCGACTTCGGTCCCGGCCTCGCGGTCGAGGTCACGCTCGGCCGCAGCGACTCAGAACTCGCCTTCAACGCCTCGTAGCCAAAAGGTCTCGTAACCCAACGCCCGGCGAGGAGGTCAGAACCGCTGCACGACCGATTCCCCCGCACCGTCCCGTTCCGCCAATGTTGCCGGAACGGGACGGTTTCGCGTTCCGGCCGATTCGCGGAGCGGCCCACGAGGACCTGCGCGGTGCCCTCGATGTGAGCGTCGTGCCCTACGCGGCGGACACGATCGGGTAGTCGAGGCGCGTGCCGCCGACGGAGCCGTGGAAGGGCGCATCACCGAACGCGAAAACGCCGCCGTCGCGCGCGATCAGCCAGTAGCCGCGGCCGCTCGGGTTGACCGCGAGCCCGAGGATCGGCTCCTTGAGTACGAGCGACCCGGTGGAGCCGTAGAACTGCGCGTCGCCGAACGAGAACATGCCTCCGTCGCGCGCGAGCAGCCAGTAGCCGCCGCCCGTCGGCATCGCGCCCATACCGAGGATTGGTTGGTTCAGCCGGATGCCGCCCGTCGATCCGTGGAACCGCGCATCACCGAACGCGAAGATGCCGCCATCTCGCGCGACCAACCAATACCCACCACCGGACGGCGTCGACGCCATCCCCACAATCGGCTGATTCAACCTGATCGCACCCGTCGAACCGAAGAACCGCGCATCACCAAACGCGAAAATGCCGCCGTCGCTCGCGACCAACCAATACCCACCACCGCTCGGTGTCGACGCCATCCCCACGATGGGGTTGTTCAGCGGGAGTCCCGACGCGGACCCGCAGTAGGGCAACGTCCCGAAGTTGTAGATGCCGCCGTCGGAGGCGACCATGCGGTAGCCGTTGCGCGTGGTCGGCGCCGTGCACGGAATGCTCTCGCCGGGGAACGGCATCGGCGCGACGTACAACTTGCGGGCACCGCCACACGAGTAGTTCGTACACGGCCACGTCCACGCCGCGTACGCGAGCCATGACGCACCATTCGTGTCGGTGAACACGGCGCCGCCGCCCGGCCCGATGATCGAGCCGTACGACGAGAGGAACGGATCGCGGCGCGGCTGGGTGCACGGGCCGGTCGGGCCGGCGCACGTCGCGTACGTCTGCGCGTAATCCTTGCTGTCCCACTTGTTGCCCGAGAAGATCAGGTAGTACGTGCCACCGCGGATCACCATCTGCGAGTTCTCGATCGTGGTCTGCCACGGATACTGCGTCGTGTCCTGCTGCACGAGCAGGCTGGGCGCACCCGCGATCGAGAGGCCGTCGGCGCCCAACGGGGCCGCCCACAGACGCGCGGGTTGGTTCGACCCGCCGTCGTTCGACTTCCACGTCAGCCACGGCTGACCCGCGGCATCGAAGAACGGCGCCGGGTCGATCACGCCACCGAACGCGTCCTGGCAGAACCACGGCGTCGTTCCCGAACGGTCCGTGAACTTCGCACCGGGCGACACCGCGGTCGCGACGGAAAGGCACCACCGGCCCGTCGCCTGCACCTGGGCCGCGTAATACAGAAGCCACTGACTGCCGAGCTTGAATGCGCCGGGCGCAACCTGCGTGTTGGCGACCTGCCACGGCGCGGGCGGCGTGCTCGGCGTCGGCGACCGGAACGCCGACGAACCGAAGGGCACGCCGGTGACCGTGCGCCAACCCGACGTGGGCGACGTCGACGTGAGGACGCCGATGTGGTTGCCCCACGACGTGCCGGTCGTGAACACGTAGTAGTTCGCGCCGTCGCGCACGACGTGCGGGTCGGGCGCGTCGCCGTCGTACGCGGGGAGCGACGGCGGCGACACCGAAATCGCGGTCGCGGGCCCGGCCGGGAGCGCGACAACGGCCGCGAGTCCGATTGCGAGAGCACAAAAGAAGCGGCGCACCGGTGAATCCATCGGCAGCATCAGGCCCGAACCGCAGTACTCGGGTGTTTCTCGTAGCCTCCGGCGCGGTGGACGACGGGGCGGGGGCGCACGAGCGCAGGGAAGGCGTCGTCGCGCTCGGCATCGCGGCGCTCGCACTGCTGCCCTTCGTGGTCGCGATCGTCACCTTCGCCGGGAACGACTACGTGCCGGTCGGCGACATCGCGTTGACCGATCTGCGCGTGCGCGACGTCTTCGGCTCCGACATCCCCTTGGTCGGTGCCTACAGCCGGTTCGGGTGGAATCATCCCGGCCCGCTTCCGTTCTGGCTTCTCGCGCCGATCTCGGCCGTGTTCGGGGCCGAGGGGTGGGCAACGGTCGTCGCCAACGCCGTGGTCCAGGCGGGCGCGGTCGGTGCGATCGCGTGGGGGGCGTGGCGCGCCGGCCGCCTCCCCGTCCTGCTCGCCGCGCTGGCGTTCACCGCGCTCGCGTACGGTGCGATAGGCTCGGGCATCGTGATCGAGGCGTGGAATCCGAACCTGGCGTACCCGTTCTTCATCCTCTTCGTTCTGCTCGCGTGGACCGTGGCGCGCACCGATCGCATCATGCTCGCGCCCCTTGCCGTCGCGGGCGGCATCGTGGTGCAGGCGCACGTCGGGTATCTCCCACTCGTCGGCGTCGTCGCGGTGGCCGCGTTGGCAATGGGTCTGCGCGCCGACCGCGACAACCTTGCGGCGTGGCGACGGCCCGCGCTCGTCGCGCTCGTCGTCGGTGCCGTGCTGTGGATACCGCCGGTCGTGCACGAGTTCGTGCATCCGTCGAACATCCGCCCGCTCACCGAATCGCTCCTCACCCCCGACGAATCGACGCTCGGTCCCGGAACGGCCGCGCGTATCCTCGCCGAGGAGTTCCGTGTCCCGCCCCCGTGGTTCGGTGGTGACCACGACCTCGACCCGTTCGCGAGCCTCGTGACGGGAGCATCGAGTTGGTGGCTGGTGCTTCCCGCCGGGCTGCTGGGCGCGGGCTGGTTCGCGACCACCCGCCGGCGAGTCGACGGGTCGCGTGAGCTGCTCGTGCTCGCATCGGCCCTCCTTGCCACCGGCCTCGTCGCGATCTCGCGCGTGCTCGGCGAAGCCGAGGAATACGTCTTCTACTGGCGCGTACCCGTGGCGTTGCTCGTCGTGTTCGCGAGCGGGTGGAGTGTGTGGGTCGCGCTCCGCCTCGACGCGTCGAAGCTCGCGCGAGGCGTCGCGTTCGCGGGTCTCGCGGCGATCGTCGGGTGGGCGTCGATCGCGACGTCGATTCGCATCGGGCAGGCCGACGACGTCAACACCGGCCAGGCGCTCTCGATCGAGGCGTTGCAATCGGTGGGCGAACCCGAAGACGCTGTTCTCGTGCGCGCCGCCGGGATCGCGTTCCTCGGGTTACACCGCGCGGTCGTGAACGAACTCGACCGCGACGGCGCCGACGTGCGCGTCGACAAGGCGCTCGACTACCAGTTCGGCTCCTCGCGGGGCGCGACGCCCGCCGAGGTCGACGAGATCTGGTACGTCGCCGAGGCCGGGCAGTTCCTGAGCCTCCTCACCGCCGCGCCGGGCGCGCGCGAACTCTGGGTGAGCACGCCCCTCACCGACGCCGAGGAAGAGGAGTTGCGCGCCGGGCAACGCGAGTTGTGGGCCGCGGTCGACGCGGCCGGGCGGGCCGACCTCCTCACCAACCTCGCGTCGCCGCTCGTCGCGTTCGCGCTCGCCGACATTCCCGGCGCCGACCCCGCCACCGTCGCCCGCGTCGCCGAACTCAACCAAGGCGCCGAACAGGGCGGCCCCTGCCGCTGCGGAATCGTCGCCTTCGCCGCCGACGAGGTCCCCACGAACCTCCCCTTCTGAGCTTTTGGCGCGAGACTGGGCGGACGCGAGCGTGGCGGAATTGGCATACGCGTCGGGTTTAGGTCCCGGTGTCGAAAGACGTGGGGGTTCGAGTCCCCCCGCTCGCACGAACTTCTGAACAGGTATTCAAGGGACTCAGGCGGACTCCGCCCGACGGAGTGGTCTGGCTCGAGGGACATTGCTACGTCGAGGAGTGCCCTGCATGCGGGCGGTTGGTTCGACTGGTCGGCGGGAGCGGCGCCGCCGGTCGTCGAGCATGCGGTGATGCGTGATGACGAACACCCAGGCGCGAAAGTCGCGTTCGGTGCCATCGAAGTTCGCCAGGTCTCGGACGACCGTAGAAACACCTCTCCGAGCAGATCGTCGGCCTCGATCGCACCACGGGAGCGGAGATAGCCGAGGACCGCCGGTGCCAGATCGTGGTAGATGCTCGTCCACGCCCATTCGGCACCGGCCCGAGCCGCGACGAGGGTCTCAGAAAAGCGCTCTTCGTTCACATTCACGTCCCGGAGATTCGCGCCACTATCGGCACATCATCTCTCGGGCTGGAGTTCGCTCGGGGTTCAGTCGTCGGTCTCGTCGTCGTCGGTCTCGTCGTCGTCGGTCTCTTGGGCGAGGACGGCGGCGTTGCCCGCATCAACCTTCACGTCGAGTTTGGTTCCGTCCGGGAGGGTGATCTCGACTCCATAGACGACGTTGCCGTTTTCGTTCTCGAGCTCGGTTTCGCCCGCGGTGCCGCCGGTGGCGGTGGTGGCCGCGCCGGCTGCCTCGTCGGCGGTGATCGTGGCGAGCGCGGCGAGGTTGCCCTCGTTCTCGTTGTCGGGTGCCGTGATCGAGGAGGTGTAGTTCGGGTTCGAGTCGCCGGTCTCTTCGTCGGACGGGGCGGTCGTCGCCGACGGCTCGGAGGACTGGGTGGTGGCGGCGGCCAGGCCGGCAGTACCGGCGACAAGGCCGAGGGCGGTTGCGCCGGTGTAGACCAGGCGTCGGGTGCGGGAGAGGGGCATGGCATCGTTCCTTTCGGGCGGGGACTTCATCGGTCGTTGCTCGTCGCCATGGTGCACCGCGGCACCTTGAACCGAGCTGAAGCCCCCTGAAACGCTCAGTTCCGCCCCGTGGCGTTGGGCAGCGTCACGACGAAGCGGGCGCCACCGAGGAGGGGGCTGTCGGTGACTTCGATGGAACCGCCGTGGATAGTGACGAGGTCTTCGGCGATGGCGAGCCCGAGCCCGGCGCCGCCCGAGTCGCGGGAACGGTCGGTGTCGGCGCGAGCGAATCGGTCGAAGATCCGTCGACGATCCTCGGGCGCGACTCCCGGGCCGTCGTCGTCGACGAGGAGACGCACCGAGGTGTCGTCGCTGATCACGGCAACGACGACCCGGCTCCGCGCGTGGCGAATCGCGTTGTCGACGAGGTTGCGGATGACGCGAGCGAGCTGGCGTTCGTCGCCGAACACCCGCGCTTCCGTGAGTCCCGACACGTCGATGATGTTGTCGGTGTTGCGAGTCCGGTGAGCTTCGACGAGCGCGAGGTCGTCGAGCTCGACGATCTCGTGGCGGTCGAGGGCGCGTTCGGCGTCGGTGTGGGCTTGGTCTTGGCGGGCGAGCAGGAGGAGGTCGTCGACGAGATCCTGCATGCGTTGGTTCTCCTCGGCGACGTCGTCGATGACCAGCGCGAGATCGGCGGTGGGGTCGGCGCGGACCACGTCGAGTTCGTGACGTACCGTGGCGAGCGGGGTGCGCAGTTCGTGGGAGGCGTCGGACACGAACCGTTTCTGGCGGTCACTTGCGGCTTCGAGGCGGTCGAGCATCTCGTTCATCGTCGCCGCAAGCCGGCCGATCTCGTCGTCGGACGATGGCGCGGGAACTCGTCGGTGCAGTTCGGATCCGCCGATGTCGGCGACCTCGGCGCGGATCGCGTCGACGGGGCGCAGGGCGCGGCCCACGACGATCCAGGTGGTGACGGCAACGAGCAGTACAAGCGCAGGGAATGCGACGATGAGCGCCCACCCGACGACCTGGGCAGTGTGTTCGACGTCCTCGAGGGACCGACCGACGAGGACGGTGAGGCGGTCGGGAGTCGCGCTCTGGTGGACGTAGACGCGGAATGTGCTCGTGTCGACGGGATTGGCCGGCAGGTCGATCAGGCTCCCGGGAGCGACGTCGGTGAGCTCGGGCTCGCCGTCGATGTTGCTGCTGGCGGCGAGCACACGGCCGTCCTCGTCGACGATCTGGACGAACCCGTCCTCTTCGCCTTCGATGGCGATTGCACCGGGCAGTGTGCCGCTCTCGATGATGGACGCGATGTCGGCACCCCGAAGCCGAAGAGAGACGTCGGTGTTGTCGACCATCGTGTCTCGCAGGATCGTGATGATCCCCACCGCGGCAGCGGTGAGCGCGACCACGACGGCGAGGGTGGCTCCGATCGTGGTGCGAACCCGGACCGAAGCCAGACGCCCGCGCACGGTCATCCGCCGTCTTCGGCGAGCCGGTAGCCCGAGCCTCTGAT
>JAWXCJ010000055.1:0-12191 GCA_034408875.1 Actinomycetota bacterium | reverse complement strand
TGGTCGGGTGCGAGCGCGCCGCCCGGTGGTGCGGCGCGGTCGGGTTCGAGGGAGCCTTCGTCGAGGCGCACGCGGTGCACGAGGACGTGACCGTCGGGCACGTCGATCGATCCCGCGCGCGGTCCGCCGTCGCACCACGCCACGCGACCGTCCGGGAGCACGACGTCGCCCTCCGCGCTCTCACCCGCGCCGAGGCGGCGGGCCTCGATGGCCGGCCCCCAGACCAACCGGCCGCTGCGGGAGTCGTAGTTGTTCGACCGGGCGACGAAGTAGAGACGCTCGCGCGCGAACTCGAACCCGGGCGCGAGCGAGTACGGCGCCGCGGTCTCGACCTCGGCCGCGCGCAGTTCGTCGGCGTCGACCCCCACCTCGACCACAACCGGCTGCCGGCACGCCCAGTGTGCGTGCAGCACGTCGGCCACCCCGGCGGGGTCGCGCATGACGGTGTCGTCGATCGCGACGCGCGCCGCCGCCGCCCAGCCATCCGGCGCTTCCTGGCCCGGCAGCACGATGACCCCACGGCCGAGCGCGTCCATGACCCGAGATGATGCCGTACCGGTGAGACAAGTCCGGCAGTTAGGCGGCGTCCACGGCGCTGAGCTGCCATTCTCCGGGCACGCCCTTGAGGGTGGCGGCGCCGCGGTCGCGCAGAGCAATGCCGGACGAGGCAAGGAGATCGCGGACGACACTGGTGACGAGTACCTCGCCCGGCTCGGCGATCGCGCACACTCGGGCACAGACGTGTACGCCCATGCCCGCGTAGTCGCGGCCGCGGGTCTCGACCTCGCCCGTGTGCACACCGACTTTCACGTCGAGTCCGAGGTCGCGCACGTCGTCCCGGATCGCGGATGCGCAGCGGACTGCCCGAGCCGGACCGTCGAAGACGGCGAAGAAACCGTCGCCCGCGGTGTTGACCTCGCGGCCCCGGTGGCGGTCGAGGGCTTTGCGCACGACCGCGTCGTGCCGGTCGAGGAGGACTCGCCACTTCGTGTCGCCGAGCTCGGCGACCCGTTCCGTCGACCCGACGATGTCGGTGAACACCATCGTGAAGAGCGCACGATCGACATCGACCTGCTCCCGGTTGCCGACGAGGAACTCGGCCATCTCGCCGAGGAGCGCGTCGGTGTCGCCGAGGTAGTAGACGTGGTCGTCGCCGGGCACTTCGACGTACCGCGCGCCGGCGATGTGTTCCGCGAGCCATCTGCCGTGGTCGGGGACGTACATGAGATCACCCGCGCGGTGCAGCACGAGTGTCGGCACGTGCACGGTGTCGACAATGCCGCGCACGTCGACGTGCAACAGCATGCGCTGCACTTCGGCGGCCACGCCCGGGCCGGCCGACATGCGTTGCAGGCGCGCGTGCAGTTCCTGCGCGCGTTCGTCGCCGGCCGCGCTTGGCGCACCGAGCGCGAATAGCGACCCCTTACCCCAGTTCTCGCGCGTCCACGCCACCGCGATGTCGACCACTTCGGGCGGCAGTCCGATCGGGTAGTCGTCGTCGGCGAGGAGGCGGGCCGCGGTGTTGCACAGCACGAGCGACTGCGTGCGCTCCGGGTACGTCGCCGCGAACAACAGCGCGACCGGGCCGCTCGCACCGGTCGCGACGATCGCGGCCTGCTTGGAACCGGCGGCGTCGAGCACGGCGGTGAAGTCGTCCATCCAGGGTTCGAGACCCGACGCGGCGTCGTGCGTGGTCGGGTCCGAGAGCCCGGTGCCCCGCCGGTCGAACAGGATCACCCGGCTGAACGACGCGAGCCGTTCGAGGAAGCGCGCGCAGGCCGGCTGTTCCCACTGGAGTTCGACGTGGTTGGTCCATTCGGCCGCAAACAGCACGTCGACCGGCCCGTCGCCGAGCACCTGGAATGCGACGTGCTCGCGGCCTACGCGCGCGTACTGAGTCGGGGGGTGCACGCTCGCCAGGGTGCGCCCCGAGATTGGGTCGCGTCAACTTCTTCCCCGGCTCGACACAGGCCGCCCCGGGGGTGCACACTCCGCGCATGGCCTGGCTCACGGCAATCTGGCTCGAACACGTCGACGAATTTCAGCGCATGGAGGAGTGGTTCGCCTCCGGCGACGAGCTCGACGGGCGCTACGAAACCGCGATCGCGGCCCTCGAGACCGAGGACCCGGGCGCGTGGTTCGAGGAGTGCGCCAGGTGGGGAATTTCCGAAGGGTCGTGGGCGCACTTCAGTGAAGACTGGCTGACGGGCGACCAGTTCGAATGGGTCGACGCCGATCGGGTCGTGGCTCGCGTGCGGGACGGCTTCAAGGGTGCGCTCGCCGAGGCGCGCGAGCGTCAGCTTCCGCTCAGCGTCGCCTGGGTGTCGTTCGCGAGCACCGACGCCGGGTTCTTCGACGTCGGGCATGTCGCCGGCGCGAACGCGGTGACCGTGCTGATCGCGACGCCGAGTTCCCAACCGACGAAGGCGCCGAGCTAAGGCGGCGACCGAGGGCATGCCGGCTTGCCCCCGGAGCCCGACTGACACAGCGCGATACCGTGGCGCGCATGCGCTTTGGTATCGATGTGGCCCAGCAGCGGATCTCGTGGGACGACCTCGTCACGCGCGTGCAGGCGGTCGAGGAACTCGGCTTCGAAGGGGCGTGGGGCTTCGACCACTTCCAGCCGATGTACGGCGACGGGCCGGGTGAATGTTTCGACGGTATGACGACGCTCGCCGCGCTCGCGGGGCAGACGTCGCGCATCCGGCTCGGGTTGCTCGTCGCCGGTGTCACGTACCGGCATCCGTCGATCTTCGCGACGCAGGCGATCACGATCGACCACGCGTCGCACGGGCGGCTCGACCTGTCGATCGGTGCCGCGTGGTTCGACGGGGAGCACACCGCGCTCGGTATTCCGTTCCCCTCGACGGGCAGGCGTTTCGACCTGCTTGAGGACGCGCTCGAAATCGTGACCCGGTTGATGACCGGTGAGCGGGTGTCGTACGACGGCAAGATGGTGTCGCTCCAGAACGCGCAGGTGCTGCCCGCGCCGGTGCAGCGGCCGCACCCGCCCATCTGGATCGGGGGCAGCGGCCGCAAGCGCACGCTGCCGCTCGCGGCGCGTTTCGCCGACGTGTGGCACACGTACGGCTCACCGGCACAGCTGACGGAGTTGTCGGCCCATCTCGACGGGCTGGCGCGCGACGCGGGCCGCGACCCGAAGGCGATCGTCCGGGCCGCGTCACTCTCACTCTCCGAAGGCTGGGACGACGTGCGCCGCAACGCCGACACGATGCGCGACATCGGGATCGGCTACCTGGTGTGCGGCTGGCCGGGCGAAGGCCAGGACCGCGTGGCCGAGTTCGCGCAGAAGATCATGGGGGAGTACGCGTGAACCACACCCGACTCGGCCGCACCGGCCTCCAGGTGTCGCGCATCTGCCTCGGCACGATGACGTTCGGGTTGCAGTGCGACGAACCCACGTCGGTCGCGATCCTCGACCGCGCGGCCGAGGGTGGCGTGACGTTCATCGACACCGCCGACGCGTACCCGCTCGGCGGCGACCTCACGACCGCGGGCCGCACCGAGGAGATCCTCGGCCGCTGGCTCCAGGGCAAGCGCGAGCAGTACGTCGTCGCGACGAAATGCTTCGCACCGATGGGCACGCGGCGTTGGGACATGGGCAACAGCCGCCGCCACATCATGGACGCGATCGACGCGTCGCTGCGCCGGCTCCAGACCGACTTCGTCGACCTGTACCAGCTGCACTTCGACGACCCGGGCGTACCGATCGACGAGACCCTCGGCGCGCTCGACGACCTCGTGCGCGTCGGCAAGGTCCGTTACGTCGGGTGTTCCAACTTCCTCGCGTACCGGCTGGCGCGCGCGGTCGGCCGCAGCGAAACGCTCGGGCTGGCCCGGTTCGATTCGGTGCAGCCGCGCTACAACCTGCTGTTCCGCGAGTTCGAACGCGAGTTGTTCCCGCTGTGCATCGACGAGGGCATCGGCGTCATCCCGTACAACCCGATCGCGGGCGGGATGTTGTCGGGCAAGTACGACCGCACCAAGCCGCCGGTCGAAGGCGCCCGGTTCACGCTCGGCAACGCGGCGACGACGTACCAGGACCGCTACTGGCACGAGCACGTGTTCGACACTGTCGACGCGCTCACGAACCTCGCCGACAAGGCGGGGATGCCGCTCGCCACGCTCGCGGTGGCGTGGACGCTCGCGCACCCCGCGATCACGGCGCCGATCGTCGGTGCGAGCCGCCCCGACCAACTCGACGCGACACTCGTCGCCGTCGACGTAACGCTCGAACCGGATCTGCTTGCGCAGCTGAATGAGCTCACCGCCCCGTACCGCCGCGGCGACGCGCCGCGCTAGCCGAGCACGA
The DNA here is from genome assembly GCA_034408875.1 of Actinomycetota bacterium. Taxonomy (GTDB): domain Bacteria; phylum Actinomycetota; class Acidimicrobiia; order IMCC26256; family PALSA-610; genus JANNHK01. The sequence goes on along the minus strand of JAWXCJ010000055.1, from coordinate 7,858 downwards.
GGCGCACCGCGGTCGCGCCGACCGCCATCACGATGGCCACGGTGACGGCGAAGCGCGTCGCGGCGCGCAGGCGCGCTTCGGACTCACGCCAGCGGGGCATCGGCATGAAGCCGACGGCGACAAGGACGAGCCCGCTGATCACCGTCCCGTACACGACCTTGAACAGCGGCGGCTCGGGCAGAAACAGCGTGATCGAGTAGACGCCACTCACGAGCATCGCGCCCATACCGATGCGCCTCTGGTCGACCTTCACGAGCGTACCGGGAGCTGCCAACGTAGGCGATCGAAGCGCGCGAAGTCGCGGTCGAGCGACACGAGCATCGCCCCTTGTTCGATGGCGATTGCGGCAAGGTACGCATCGGCCACGAGGTCGCCCGTTGCGTCGGCCGCGACGCAGGAACGAGGCCCACACTAAATCGGGAATCGGGAATCGGGAATCGGGAATCGCTCGGTGCCGGCGCGGGCGTCGTCGAACCACGGTTTCACGGCGGCGTGATGCGGGTGGTCGAGGCGATGCACCGCGAGCAGCACGTTCACGTCGATGAGGATCATCGCAGGCGTTCGATCGGGCGGCCCTCGTCGACCGGCTCGGCGCTTGGCCGCCTTCAGCAACTGGTCGTCGATGGCAAGGGTCGTGCGCATCGCATCAGGATATTGCATCACACGCATCACCCGGCCCGAGGGAGCGCGTCGAGCCCCATCGCGGCGCGGACGTGGCCGGCCTGCATGTCGAGTCGGCGGCGACCGAGGACGTCGTCGTCGAACGGGTCGGGGCCGTACTGCTCGGCGGCCGACCAGAACACGTCGCGTTCCGGCACCGCGAGCACCACGTCGGCCGGCAATACCGGGAACGTGTGCGAGTCGGCGAGGGCGCGCCAGCGCGCCGGGCCGATCGACCGGGGGCTCGGCGTGCGCTCGACGTACACGAGTGAGCGTGGCTGTAAGCAGTCGCGCAACATGTCGTTGTGCAGGTCGGCGAGTTCTTCGAGCGTGAAGGCATCGACATCCTCGGCGCGGTGCACTTCGTGGACGCCTCCGAGGATGTCGAGCGTGTAGACGAGGTACTGCACGGTCGGGTACCGGGCGAGCAACCGGCGCGTGAGTTCGTTGACCCCGGCCCGCAGGTTGAGTCGGCACATCGGCTCGGTGTCGGGCAACAACATCGCCAGCTCGGGCGGTACGTCGACACCGTCGACCATGCGCGCCGGCAGGTGGGCCAGGATGCGTTCGTAGCGGCGGGCGCGGGCGCGACGTTGACGGTTGTTCACAGCTTCTCCTCGGTTCGTGTGCTCGAGGGGGAAGCGTGAGCCGAGCGTACGCCCGGGCTGAGACAACTACCGCCGGGCTACACCTTGATGTTCTGGTTCAGGTGGAACACGTTGTGCTTGTCGTAGCGCCACTTGAGGTCGCGCAGCCGCGTGTACGACGGACCGAACGCGGCTTCGATGCGGCTCTGACCTTCGTCGCCGATGAAGTTGAGGTACGTGCCGCCGCTCGAGAAGTGCTGCATGTCGGCGATCGCACCCTTGGCCCACTCGATGTTCGCGGCGTCGTCGAACGGTGACTGCCACACTGCGAACGGGTGGTAGATCCACGCCGCGTCGCGCTGCGCCATCGGCGTGTCCTTCTCGCGCACGCGTGCGACGGCGCCACCCCACGGGAACAGAATGTTCTGCGTGAGCGGCGACGGAACATCGGACGACGACTTCAGCACCGTCGCGATCGCGTCGTCCGACAGCGCGAACAAGTAGGACGCGCTCCAGTAGTTGCGCATGCCGGGCGGGTCGTCGAGCATCTTCTGGAACTCGACGTACGGCATCGGTTGCACGAGGTCGACTTCGGGGGCGAGCGCGCGCAGCGGGGCGAGCACGGCTTCGCCGTCGTCGATCGGGCCGTAGTAGCAGACCGCGATCGCGCACACGGGCTGGCCCTGGAGGTGCGGCGGGATGAACGGTTCGGGCGGGCCGGTGAGGAACACGAGTCCGGTGCCGACCTCGTCGGGCATGGTGGCGACGAAGTCGCGGAAGCCGTGGGCGAGGTCGGTGGCCGACGCCATCGGCCAGATCATGAGACCGGCGTGCACGAGCGGACCGACGGGGTGGAGCATGAACTCGAACGCGGTCGCGACGCCGTAGTTGCCACCGCCGCCATGCAAGGCCCAGAACAGGTCGGGGAGTTCTTGCGCGGTGGCGCGCACGGGTCGGCCGTCGGCGAGGACCAGTTCGACGGCGAGGAGGTTGTCGCACGCGAGGCCGTAGGTGCGTTCGAGCCAGCCCGACCCGCCGCCGAGGGTGAAGCCGGCTACTCCGGTGGTCGACACCCGCCCGCCGGTCGTCGCGAGTCCGTGCTCCTGCGCGGCCTGGTCGAACTCGCCCCACGTCACGCCCGCGCCGACGCGTCCGATGTGCTGCTCGGTGTCGATGTGGATCTCTTTCATGGGCCGCACGTCGATGACCGCGCCGCCTTCCACGCTCGACATTCCCGCGACGGAGTGCCCGCCCGACCGCACCGCGATCTCGAGTCCCTGCCCGAGCGCGTACGCGAGCGCGGCGGTGACGTCGGCGGGCGACGTGCACTGCGCGATGAGCGCGGGCCGCTTGTCGATCATGCCGTTGAACACGGCGCGGGCTTCGTCGAAACCCGGATCGTCGGGGAGGACGACGCGCCCCGAGAACTGCGACGCGAACGCCTTGAACGGCTTCTGCTTGCGAACGGACCGCACCATGGCGCGCCTCCTTCACCGCCGAGTCGGGCTAGGGCTTGATGTTCTGGTTCCGGTGGAACACGTTGTCGGGGTCGTAGCGGCGCTTGATCTCCCGCAGGCGCGGGTAGCTCGCGCCGTAGGCCGCCTCGATCCGGTCGGCGCCCTCGTCGCCGATGAAGTTGAGGTAGACGCCGTCGGTCGCGAACTTGTTCATGTCCGCGATTGCTTCGCGCGCCCAGGCGATGTTCGTCGCGTCGTCGGCGGGCGACTCCCACGTGGCGAACGGGTGGTAGATCCAGGTGGCGTCGCGCTGCGCCATCGGCGTGTCGGCGTCGGTAGCGCGCGAGACCGCGCCGCCCCACGGCAACAGCAGGTTCTGCGCGATCGGCGACCGCATGTCAGACGACGCCTTGAGGAAGGTCGCGATGGCGTCGTCGGGGAGGCCGGTGAGATACGAGGCACTCCAGTAGTTCCGCAGTCCGGGCGGGTCGTCGATCATGCACTGGAAGTCGGCGTACGGCATCGGCTGCACGAGGTCGACGGCCGGACTCAGCGCGCGCAGCGGCGCGAGCAGCGCCTCACCTTGGTCGAGCGGGCCGAAGTAACAGATCGCGAGCGCGCACAGGAGTTGACCTTGCAGCTCGGGCGGTACGAACTCTTCGGGCGGCCCGGTGAGGTTCACGAGGCCGCTGCCGAAGTCTTCGGGCGCGGCCTCGGCGAAGTCACGGAACGCGTGGGCGACGTCGGGGCCCGAGGCGGCGGGCCAGAGCATGAGCCCGGCATGCACGATCGGACCGATCGGGTGCATGTCGAACTCGAACGCGGTGGCGACACCGAAGTTGCCGCCCCCGCCGCGCGACGCCCAGAACAGGTCGGTGTTCTCCTCGGCGCTCGCCCGCACGTGGTCGCCGTTCGCGAGCACGAACTCGACGGCACGCAGGTTGTCGCACGTGAGGCCGTACTTGCGTTCGATCCAGCCCGAGCCGCCGCCGAGCGCGAACCCGGCGACGCCGGTGGTCGACACGCGCCCGCCCGTCGTCGCGAGTCCGTGTTCCTGCGCGGCGCGGTCGAACTCGCCCCACGTCACACCGGCGCCGACCCGCGCCGTGCGCGTGCCCGGCGTGATCGTGATCTCCTTCATCGGTCGCACGTCGATGACGACGCCCTCGGTCGACGACATGCCGGCGACGGAGTGGCCGCCGGCGCGCACCGCGAGTTCGAATCCGGCGTCGAGCCCGAACGAGATCGCGGCCGTGATGTCGGCCGGGTTCGCGCACTGCGCGACGAGCGCGGGCCGGGTCTCGATCATCGCGTTGTGAAGGGTGCGGGCTTCCTCGTACGCCGCGTCGTCGGGATGCAGCAGCGTGCCCGAGAACCGGTTCGCGAAGGCGTCGTAGGCGGGGAGTGAGCGGGCCGAGCGGGCCATGGCCGCCCTCCTTGGTCGAGGTCGGTCGCATCCTTTACCTCGGTGCGAGGGCGGTCAAGGGGCGGGCCGCGGGGGTAGGTTGCGCGCATGAAATATCGCCGTCTCGGCCGTACCGCCCTGCAAGTGAGCGAGCTGTGCCTCGGCACGATGAACTTCGGGCCGCTCACGACGCAGGACGACTCGTTCGTCATCATGGACCGGGCCCTCGAACACGGCATCAACTTCTTCGACACGGCCAACCGCTACGGCGGCGACAAGGGTGCGGGCGCGACGGAGACAATTGTCGGCAACTGGTTCGCGCAGGGCGGTGGCCGGCGCGAGAAGGTCGTGTTGGCCACGAAGGTGTTCGGCCCGATGACGGAGTGGCCGAACGACGGCGGGCTCTCGGCGCGCCACATCATCGCCGCGTGCAACGAGAGTCTGCGCCGACTGCAAACCGACCACATCGACCTGTACCAGATGCACCACGTCGACCGGGCCGCGCCGTGGGACGAAGTGTGGGGCGCGATGGAAACGCTCGTCGCGCAGGGCAAGGTCATCTACGTCGGAAGCAGCAACTTCGCGGGCTGGCACATCACGCGCGCGAACGAAGCGGCCAAGCACCGCAACTTCCTCGGCCTCGTGAGCGAGCAGAGCCTCTACAACCTGGCGGCGCGCACGGTGGAACTCGAAGTGATTCCCGCGTGCATCGAGTACGGCGTCGGTGTCATCCCGTGGAGCCCGCTCGCGGGCGGGATGCTCGGTGGTATGTCGGGTTCGGAGATGGCCGGGCGGCGCAAGAACGTGCAGCCCCGCTACGAGAAGGCGCGCGACCAGATCGAGAAGTACGAGGCGTTCTGCGCGGAGCTGGGCGAGGAACCGGCCGCGGTCGCGCTGGCGTGGTTGTTGCACCGCAAGGGTGTGACCGCGCCGATCATCGGGCCCCGAACCCTCGAACAGCTCGAAGGCGCGTCGCTGCGCGCGGTCGACCTCGAACTCGACGACGGCGCGATGAAGCAACTGAGCGCGATCTTCCCCGGCCCCGGAGGCAAGGCCCCCGAGGCGTACGCCTGGTAGCTGCGTGGCGAAGAAGGACGACGGCGTCGAGGTCGAGGTCTCGGGCCGCGCGGTTCGGGTGTCGAGCCCGGCCAAGGTGTTGTTCGAGGAGCGGGGCGAGACGAAGCTCGACCTCGTCAACTACTACCTTGCGGTCGAGGACGCGGCGTTGCGCGCGATGCAGGGCCGGCCCGTGCTCATGGAGCGTTACCCGAACGGCGCGACGGGCAAGTCGTTCTTCCAAAAACGCGTGCCCGACAGCGCGCCCGACTGGCTCGCGCAGACGATCGTCAGCACGCCCAACGGCACGACGTCGAACGCGCTAGTGATCGAGGACCTCGCGCACGTGATTTGGGCGGTCAACATGGGCTGCCTCGGGTTCCACGTGTGGCCGGGCAAGGCGGCCGACCCCGGCTCCGCCGACGAGCTGCGCATCGACCTCGACCCGTTCGGCGGGACGGGTTTCGAGGAGGCCCGGGCCGCGGCCGGCGCCGTGAAGGCCCTGTTCGACGAGCTGGGCATCGTGGCGTGGCCCAAGACCACCGGGAATCGCGGCATACATATATATGTGCGACTCCAACCCCGCTGGGACGGGTTCGAGGTGCGCCGGGCGGCGATCGCCGTGGCCCGCGAGCTGGCCCGCCGCCATCCCGACCGCATCACCGACGCGTGGTGGAAGGAAGAGCGGGGCCAACGCATCTTCGTCGACTTCAACCAGAACGCGCCCCACAAGACCGTGTTCGGCGCGTGGTCGGTCCGGGCCCGGGTCGGCGCCCAGGTGTCGACCCCGTTCGCATGGGACGAGCTCGACACCATCTCGCCCGACGAACTCACGATCGCGACCGTCCCCGGGCGGGCCGATGCGTGGGCGCACGCCGACGACACGCCGCAGTCGTTGGAGCCGCTGCTCGCGATGTGGGACGCCGACATCGAGTCGGGCCTCACCGACCTGCCGTGGCCGCCCGTCTACCCGAAGATGCCCGGCGAACCCCCCCGCGTGTCGCCGAGCCGGGCGAAGAAGCCCGCCGCCGAGTAGGGGAAATCCGCGGTGTCGCCGGCCTCCGGTCCGCATGAGGATGGAACCCTGACCAGTCGTCGTGGGTGGTGGGTCCCGATCCTCGTGTCCGTCGCGATCGTGGTTGCGATCCCGCTCGCGCTGTGGGGCGTGTGGTCCTGGAAGCGTCCCGACCTCGCCCCGCACGCGCGGCAGGACGCCGCGGCGGCCAAGGCCGATCCGATCTGGGAGCACGAGCCGGACTCGTTCGACGGGGTCGACCGGTGGGCGATCCTGCAAGGACCCGTGTGGTTCAGCTGGGGCAACGAGCACACGACCGTCGGTCGCCGCTACCACACCGACGAGTCCGTGGCCGAGGTTCTGGACGCGTGGCACGCCGCGGCCCTCGCGTCGGGATGGGAGTACGACGGCGCCTCGTGCGATCGCGCGAACGACGAGGGTCAACTGAAGTATTCGAAGACCCTCGACGGCCGGCGCGCGATGCTCACTGTCACGAAGACGTACGTCGATAACGAGGTCGTCGTCAACGTCACGCTCCCGGTGATGCAGGGCGACAGCGGGTTCGGCGCAACCGGCGACGAGACCATCCGAACGGCGTGTCGCTGACGTGCGGGTGTCGGCGACGCCGAAACCCGCCTATAGCGCGAGGTGGAGGCGGATCGCTCGGTCGAGGTCGGCGAGGATGTCGCCGGGGAGTTGGCCAATGGTGGTGCCGATGCGGTCGAAGGCAACGGATCGGATCTGTTCGGCCTGCGCCTTCGAGTCTTCGGGGAGGTCGCACCGTTTCGCGGGCAGCGGCGCCTGGAACGCATAGACGCGGCTGACGTCTGTCGTGACCGGCACGACCGTGACAACACCGCGGCGGAGGCGGGCCGCGGTCTGGTTCGCGCCGTCGTTGCTGACGATTACCGCGGGTCGACGTCTGCTCGCCTCGCTGCCGCGCGCCGGGTCGAGTTCGACCCAGACGATGTCACCGCGTCGCATCGGTTGAGTCTGCGTCTGTCCCGTCGGCCGCGGTCGCGTCCCACACGTCGGCGTCGACCCGGGTCCATTCATCCCACGCGGCGGCGTAGTCGTTCCCGAGTGCACTCGCGCGCAGGAGCAGGAGGGCGCGTTGCACGACACCGGAACGGCTCTCGAGCCCGTGATCGTCGGCGTACTCGTCGATGCCATTTGGGAACCCGCCGGCGGGGAGCCGTCGTCGGATGGGGCATGCGACGTCTCATCCGACGATGCGGCCGGGAGCGACACCTCGGCGGCCGCGCCCGAGTCGATCACGAACAACCAGGAGCAGGGTGTCGACGAGGGCGACATCGTCAAGGTGGTCGACGGCCACGTCGTCGTGCTGCGCCAGGGTCGCGGGGTACAGGCGGCGCCGGTCATGCGAAGCGTGTCGTCCGTCGGTAGGAGCAGCGGAAGCCGGTCACCTTCGATTGCCCGCATCCCCATCTCGGCTCGCGCCGCAAGGGCCAGAATCGAGAAGTCTCACATGTGATACATTCCGTGGAATGTCCGAGGTGACGATCCGCGAACTGCGCAACCACGGCGGCGACGTCATTGCCCGGGTCGTCGCCGGCGAACGGGTCACGGTCACCCGGGCGGGCAAGCCGGTGGCCGAGCTGCACCCGGTACGCCGGCCACCCGCGTCGGCGGCGACCCTTATCGAGCGGTGGTCGAC
>JAWXCJ010000054.1:0-10288 GCA_034408875.1 Actinomycetota bacterium | reverse complement strand
CCGCCAACCGTCGCCGCACCGCCTCCTCGTCCGAAACTCGAACGACGGAACGACGAAGCAAAGCGGAACGACGCCTTCAGTTGTGCAGACCTAATCTCCTTGCATGCGGGTCGGAGTCATCGGGGTCAACGGCATCGGCAACGCCCACCTCTGGGCGCTGAAGAAGCTCGTCCAGGAAGATCTGGCGACATGCACCGCCGTGTGCGATGTCGACCCGGGCCGGGCCGAGAAGGCCGCGGCCGACTTCACGGTCGCCGCGTTCACCGACACCAAGACGATGTTCGCAAGCGGCGAGGTCGACGCGGTGATCATCGCGACGCCGCCGGCGACGCACGGGCTCATCGCCCGTGAAGCGCTCGACGCGGGCCTGCACGTGTACTGCGAGAAGCCGATCTGCCCGACCGCCGACGAGGGCTACGCGCTGGCGCGGCACGCGCACGAGCAGGGGCGCGTGCTCGCGGTCGGATTCCAGTTCCGTTTCCACACGGGGTACGCCGCGGCGCGCGCGGCGGCTGCCGAGGTAGGCCCGCTGTTCCGCGTGCAACTCACCGCCACCAACTGGTTCCGCACTCGCGCGTACTTCGACGCGAGCGGGTGGCGCCGCACGTGGGCCGTCGCCGGCGGCGGTGTGTTGATGAACCAGGCGATTCACCAACTCGACGCGCTCGTCTCCATCGCAGGGATGCCGGCGACCGTGCGCGCCACCGTCCGGTCGGTGCGTCACGACGCCGAAGTCGAGGACGACGCGCTCGCGATGCTCACGTGGGCGAACGGCGCTACCGGTGTGGTTGTCGCATCGTTGAACGAGCCGGCCGGTTCGGAACGCATCGAGCTGTACGGCGAACGCGGCGCGGTGGTGCTTACAGATGGTTATGCAGTGCGCCGCGTCGATCACGACGACGCGCAGCAGACATGCGACGAAAACCCGGACGAATATCCCACGCTCGAGAACGAGTGGCACGATGTCGAGGTCGCCCGGGCGCCGTCGGAGTGGCTCGACATGCTCATCGCGTCGGAGCGCGACTTCGTTCTCGCCGCGACGAACGGGACGGCACCATCGGTCGACGGGACCGAGGGCACCCGGGCCGTCGAACTCGCCAACGCGATCTATCTCTCGTCGTACTACGGCGAAGAAGTGGCGCTGCCACTGAATCGTGGGGAGTACCCGCGTCTCTTCGAAGACCTTGCGACCCGGGCAGTAGCCTTCCCGACCCGTGGGTGGTAGACGCCGCGAGCGCCCTCTTGGCCGAAGGCCCGTTGTCGCGCGACCAAGTGGGTGGGAGAAGTATTGACAGCCGACAATCGCACTCTCGTTCTCTGCAAGCCCGACGCCGTCGAGCGCGGCCTCGTCGGCGAAATCCTCGGCCGGTTCGAGCGTAAGGGCCTGAAGCTCGTCGCGCTCGAACTGCGCGCGCTCGACGCCGCGACCGCGAAGCAGCATTACGCCGAACACGACGGCAAGCCGTTCTTCGACGATCTCGTCTCGTTCATCACCCGATCGCCGCTCGTGGCGATGGTGGTGGAGGGCCCCGAGGCCTGGAAAGTCGTGCGCACGTTGATGGGCGTCACGAATCCGCGTGACGCGGCACCGGGCACGATCCGCGGCGACCATGCCATCGAGCTGACCGAAAATCTCGTGCACGGCAGCGACGGCCCCGAATCCGCGGCGCGCGAGATCGCGCTGTTTTTTCCTGGCCTCACGTAAGCGTCTGGACATCTCACGCTGAGCGACTGGACGAAAGCCGCGCGTAAGGCGCGGGGTGGCGCGTGGGGCGCCGGGCTCCTAGCCTTGCCGGACCGCAGCGTCGGAGGCCCACGGGTGAGCGAGCCCTGGTATTCCGCCTTCCTCGGCCGTGACATGGCGGTCGACCTGGGCACAGCCAACACATTGGTATACGTGCGCGGCCGCGGCGTCGTGTTGAACGAGCCGTCGGTCGTCGCCGTGAACGCGCGCGACGGTCGCCCGCTCGCGGTCGGACTCGAAGCCAAGAAGATGATCGGGCGCACGCCCAGTCACATTCAGGCCATCCGCCCGCTGAAGGACGGCGTCATCGCCGACTTCGACATCTGCGAGAAGATGCTCCGCTACTTCATCCAGCGCGTGCACCCGCGCCGCTGGGCCAAGCCCCGCATGGTCATCTGCGTGCCGTCGGGCATCACCGGCGTCGAGCAGCGGGCCGTGCAGGAAGCGGCCGAGTCGGCCGGCGCCCGTAAGCCCGCGTACATCATCGAAGAGCCGATGGCCGCCGCGATCGGCGCCGGGCTCCCGGTGCACGAACCCGCAGGCAACATGATCGTCGACATCGGGGGCGGCACGACCGAAGTCGCCGTCATCTCGCTCGGCGGCATCGTCGCGAGCGAGTCGATTCGCATCGCGGGCGACGAACTCGACGACGCGATCATCACCTACGTGAAGAAGGAGTACTCGCTCGCGCTCGGCGAACGCACCGCGGAAGAGATCAAGATTGCACTCGGGAGCGCGTACCCGCTCGAAGAAGAGTTGTACGCCGAAGTGCGCGGGCGCGACCTCGTGACCGGACTTCCGAAGACGATCATGGTGTCGACCGAAGAAATCCGCGACGCCATCGAGGAGCCCGTGTCCGCGATCACCGACGCGGTGAAAGTGACACTCGACAAGACACCGCCGGAGCTGGCGGCCGACATCATGTCGCGAGGTATCGTCTGCACCGGTGGTGGGGCGCTGCTCCACGGCCTGCGCGAGCGGCTGAGTTCGGAAACGGGCATGCCGATCATCATCGCCGACAACCCGCTGTACTCGGTTGCGCACGGCTCCGGCCAGTGCCTCGAGGAGTTCGACGCGTTGAAGCAGGTCCTGATCTCCTCGCAACGGCATTGACGTTCGGGGTCGGGCGGTAGGCAATGGCGGTTCATCGACGCGCGAGCCGCCGTCGCTACGTGCTCCTCGTCTTGGTGCTGACGAGCGTGACCCTGATCACGCTCGACACGCGGAGCGACGACAGTGGGCCCCTCGGGGTCGTCGGTCGGGCGGCCCACACCGTGGTGTCGCCGGTGGAGAAGGCCGTCGACAGCCTGGCCGATCCCCTCAACGACTGGTGGCAGGGCCTCACCGATCGCGGCTCCTTGAAGAAGGAGAACGAACGGCTGCGGCGCGAACTGTCGGAGCTGGAAGACGAACGCCGCCAGGCGCAGGAAGCGCTGCGCGAGAACGAGGTGTTCGAGGCGCTCGCCGGGCTCCCGATCTACAGCGACATCCACCGCGAGACGGCGCGCGTCGTGAACCGTTCGACGGGGAACTTCGAGTGGACGATCACGCTGAGCAAGGGATCGGAGTCGGGGATCTCGCCGAACATGGCCGTCATCGGTCCCGACGGTGTCGTCGGCAAGGTGCTCGAGTCGTGGACCGGCGGGTCGAAGGTGCGTCTTCTCATCGACCCGGACTCGTTCGTCTCGGTGCGCGTGTTCGGAAGCCAGGTCACCGGACTCGCCCGTGGACGCGCGGGATCCGATCTGCTCCGGCTCGAACTCGACCCCGGCGTCGACGTGCAGGTGGGTGACGACGTCGTGACATCGGGCCTCGAGAACAGCGACTTCCCCGCGGGCTTGTCGGTCGGAGAAGTGGCCGAAGTCGAGGAGCAACCCGGCATCGGGCTGTTGGTGCGCGTCAGGCCGTGGACCGACTTCGACGACCTGGAACTCGTGCAGGTGCTCGACTGGGTTCCGGGCGGGCCGCCCGTCGTCGTCACGACGACGAGCATGGCGCCGGCCGCGACCACGACGACGCCGACGACGGTGGCCGAGGACGACGAGTAGTGCGCACCCTGCGCGTCGCCGTGCTGGTCGTCGTGCTCGGTGTCCTCCAGGTCGCCTTCTTCACTCATGCCCGCCTGTTCGGCGTCGTCCCCGACCTCGGCCTGCTCCTGGCGGTCGCTATCGCGTACCGCTACGGGCCGGAGGCGGGTGCGCTGACCGGCTTTGCGTCGGGCTTGTTCTTCGATTTCTTCCTCGAGACCCCGCTCGCGCTGTCGGCGTTGTCGTACGCGTTGACCGCGTACGCGGTCGGGCTGATCCGGGCGGGCATGTTGCGAGAACCGCGCGGCATCACGCCGGTGATCGGACTGCTTGCGGGTCTCGCGGGCGGTTTCGTGTTCGCGGGGCTGGGCATTCTGTTCGGCGTCGACGCGCTGCGCGACACCCGGACCTTTCAGGTCATTTTCGTGTCGGCGATGTACGACGCGCTGCTTGCTCCGGCCGTGTTCTGGCTGGTCAACCGGTTCACACTGCCGGAACGGGATGCCCCGTCGGCATATCGCCTGCGACCCTAGCTAGCGTTGCAGCCGCCTCATGAGTGACAACGGACGCGTTCGCGTCAGCATCGTCGGCGTCGTGATCGTCGCCCTCTTCTGCGCTCTTTTCGCGCGCCTGTGGTTTCTGCAAGTGGGCACCGACGCAGAGGCTCGCGTCGAAGCCACGACCCGCACGACGCGCGTCGTGCAGTCGGAGATGCCGCGCGGTCGCATCCTCGACCGCAACGGGGTCGAGCTGGTCACCAACCGCACCTCGTGGGCGATCACGGTCGACCGCGGGCTTCCCGAAGAGGAGCGGATGGTCGTGCTCGGCCAGCTCGGCGAACTGTTGGGCGTTGCCTCCGAGGAGCTGGCCGAAAACTTCGACGACGTGCAGCAGTCGCCGTTGAAGCCCGCGGTCGTCGCGTTCGACGTCGCCGAACCGATCCGTATCGCGATTCTCGAGCACATCGACAGCTATCCGGGGACGCGCGTCGAGCGTCTGACCGTGCGCCAGTATCCGGGGCTCCTCGCGAACGAGACGCCGCTCGCTTCGCACCTCCTCGGTTATGTCGGCGAGATCAGTGGCGACCAACTCGCGGAACGCGTCGACGAGGGTTACGTCGGCGGCGACACGATCGGGCGCTCGGGTGTCGAGCGCGCGTACGAAGACGACCTGCGGGGCGAGCCGCGCCGCGAAACCCTCGAGGTCGACCCGACCGGCAGCCCGGTCGGTTCACCGGTCGACGTCGAGCCCGGTCACGTCGGCCACGACGTGTACCTGACGATCGACGCGAACTGGCAGCGCGCGGCAGAGGAATCGCTCGCGCAGGGCATCGAAGCCGCGCGCACGATCCAGAACGAGAACGTCGTCGAAGGCTACGAAGAACTGAAGGCGCCGGCCGGTTCGGTGGTCGTGCTCGACGCGCGCGACGGCTCGGTCGCGGCGATGGCGTCGTATCCGACGTACGACCCCCGCGCGTTCGTCGACGGCATCAGCCAGATCGAGTGGGACCTGCTCGGGCTCCCCGACCTGCACAACCCGCTGCTGAACCGGGCGAGTCAGGGCGAATACGACCCGGGCTCCACGTTCAAGCTCGTGTCGTCGGTGGCGATGACCAGGTACGGCATCCGGGGTGCCGGGCAATGGTTCGACGACAACGGCCACGTCGAGATTCGCGGCACCGACTTCCAAAACGCCGGCCGCCAGGCTCTCGGAAGCGTCGACCTCACCCAGGCCATCTCGAAGTCGAGCGACGTGTACTACTACACGGGTGGCTTCGAGTTCTGGAAGCTTTGGAAGGCCGGCGAGACCGAGCGCGGCCTCGGTATGCAGACGGTGGCGCGCGAGTTCGGTTTCGGCGCGACGACCGGGGTCGAGCTCGACGAGACCGATGGTCGCATTCCCGACCCCGACCAAAAGCGCGAACTCTCGTACGCGATCAACGAAGGCGATGCGCGCGAGAAGAACGCGACCTGGTTCCCGGCGGACCAGATCTACATGGCCATCGGGCAGTCGGTGTTGGTATCGCCCCTCCAACTCGCCAACGCGTACGTGTCGTTCGCCAACGGCGGCACGTTGTTCGAGCCGCGACTCGGCTTGCAGGTCGCCGACGTCGACGGCAACGTCCTGCGTACCGTCGAGTCCACGGTCGTGCGGCAGCTCGAGTTCGACCCCTACGTGCGCGCGCAGATGTTGTCCGGGTTCAACGGCGCGGTGCAGGATGACTCCGGTACCGCGTCCGCACCGTTCGCCGGTTTTCCGCTCGACGCCATTCCGGTGGCGGGCAAGACGGGGACCGCACAGGTCGCGGGTAAGGGTGACACGTCGTTGTTCGTCGGCTGGTTCCCGGCGAACAACCCGCAGTACATCGTCGCGGCGGTCGTCGAAGAGGGCGGCCGCGGGGCGCAGGTCGCGGCGCCGATCGTGCGGCGCGTCATCGAGGCGATGAACAACATTGATGTTGCGACTCCCGTCGAAGTGCTCGACGAGGCGAGGGACTGATGGCGACGATCACCCTCGCCCCGGGCGCCGCGACCCGCCGTCGCGACGACGCGACGAGTCCGCTGCGGCACGTCGACCTCGTGCTGCTCATGCTGCCGTTCGCGATCAGCGCGCTCGGCCTGCTGATGATCTACTCGTCGTCCCGCACCCGGCTGGGAGCCAACGGCGTCAGCGAGCTGTACTACGTGCAGCGCCAGGGCATCGCCATCGTGATCGGTGTCATCGCCATGGTCGTGGTGATGCTGGTCGACTACCGCCGGCTGCGCGACCTGTGGGCGCTCGCGTACATCGCGATCCTCCCGCTCCTGTTGGGTGTGCTCGTGGTCGGCGCCAGTCGCAAGGGTGCGCAGGCCTGGTTCGACATCGGGCCACTCCAGTTCCAGCCGTCGGAAATCGCCAAACTTTCGATCATCGTCGCGGTCGCGGGCTATTGCCACGCGCACCGCGGCGACCTCGACGCGTGGAGGCTGGCGACGGCGGTGGTGATGGCCGCGCTCGTGATCGGCCTCGTGCTGATGCAGAACGACCTCGGATCGGCCGCAGTGCTCTTGGTCTGCGCGGGCGCCGTGCTCGTTGTCGCCGGAATTCGCCCCCATCATCTCGCGGTGCTGCTGCTCCTTGGTATCACCGCGGTGGGCGCGGTGGTCGTGACCGGCACGCTCGACGACTACCAGATCGACCGGCTCTCGGGCTTCATCGACCAGTCGCCCGACGGCACGGCGTCGGAACAGACCCAGTCCGAGTACAACCTCGAACAGTCGAAGAACGCGATCGTCGCGGGTGGGCTCGACGGTGAGGGGTTGTTCAACGGCACGAACACGAAGCTGTCGTACGTGCCCGAGCAGCACACCGACTTCATCTTCACCGTCGTCGGCGAGGAGTTCGGGTTCATCGGCGGCGCGACGGTCATCGGTCTGTTCGGCCTCCTCGCGTGGCGGCTGTGGCGCATCGCGCTGCTGTCGTCCGACTTCTTCGGCACGCTCGTGGTCATGGGCGTGCTCGCGATGTTCTCGTTCCAGGTGTTCGAGAACATCGGGATGACCATGGGGATCATGCCCATCACCGGGCTCCCACTGCCGTTCATGTCGTACGGCGGCTCGGCAATCATCGCCTCGTTCATGGCGATCGGATTGGCGCTCAACGTCCATATGAGACGCTTCACCTGAGGCGGATTGTCCCGTACGGGGCCCGTCCCGGGCCGAACCCGCCCGGCGATAGACTGCCCCCGACATGTCCGACCTGTGGCCGCGGCTCGAACCGCTCCTGGCCCGGGTGGAGAAGCCCGCTCGATACATCGGCATGGAGCGAGGTGCCGTACGGCCCCAACCGGGACCCGGCCAGGCCGCCTTCCTCCTGATCTACCCCGACACCTACGAGATCGGCCTCCCCAACCAAGGCCTCCAGATCCTCTACGAAATCCTCAACGAGCGCGCCGACGCGACCGCGGAGCGGGCGTACGCGCCGTGGACCGACATGGAGGGCGAACTCCGGCGGTCCGGGCTGCCGTTGTTCAGCGTCGACACCCACCGGCCCGCGTCCGAGTTCGACGTGTTGGCCTTCAACCTGTCGGCCGAGCTCGTCTACACGAACCTTCTCAACTGCGTCGACCTCGCGGGAGTGCCGATCCGCAACGAGGACCGTGGCCCGCAGCACCCGGTCGTGATCGCGGGCGGGCACTGCACCTACAACCCCGAGCCGCTGGCCGGCTACGTCGACGCGTTCGTCATCGGCGACGGGGAGGAAGTGATCTCCGAGGTAGCCGTTGTGGTGGGCGCGTGGAAGCGGGGCGGGCGCGCGTCGCGCGAAGCGGTGCTGCGCGACCTCGCCACGATCCCGGGTGTCTACGTGCCCGCGATGTACGACGTCGAGTACGACGGCCAGGCGTTGCGATCGGTGACACCGCGCTTCGCCGATGTTCCGGCCACGGTCGACAAGCGCACGGTCGCCGATCTCGCCGACTGGCCGTACCCGAAGAACCAGCTCGTCCCGCTCGTCGAAGTGGTGCACGACCGGCTCAACGTCGAGATCTTCCGCGGCTGCACACGCGGCTGTCGCTTCTGCCAGGCGGGCATGATCACGCGCCCGGTACGCGAACGGCCCGAAGAGCAAGTGCGCACGATGGTGAGCGAGGGCTTGAAGCGCACCGGTTACGACGAGGTTGCGCTCACGAGTCTGTCGAGCGCCGACTTCTCGGGCATCGACGGTGTCGTCGCGAGCATCGTCAACGAGCAGGAAGGCACGGGCGGCGTAAGCCTCTCGTTGCCGAGCCTGCGCGTCGACGCGTTTACCGTCGGCATCGCGAGTCAGATCCAGAAGGTGCGCCGCACCGGCCTCACGTTCGCACCCGAAGCCGGTTCGTGGCGTTTGCGGCAGGTCATCAACAAACTGATCCTCGAAGACGACCTCTACGGCGCGGTCGACTCCGCGTATTCGCAGGGTTGGCGGCGGGTGAAGCTCTACTTCCTCACCGGCCTGCCGACCGAGATGGATGAGGACACCCTCGGCATTGCGGAACTGGCGAAGAACGTGGTCGAGATCGGTCGCAAGTACACGAAGCAAGCAAGCGCGACCGTTTCGGTCGGCGGCTTCGTCCCGAAACCGCACACGCCGTTCCAGTGGTTCGGTCAGAACGGCACCGAGGAACTGCGGCGCAAGATCCACCTGCTCCGCAGCGAACTGCGCGGCAGCAAGGCGCAGATCAAGTGGCACGAGCCCGCGGCGACGTTCGCCGAAGGCATCGCGAGCCGTGGCGACCGCCGGATCGGCCGGGTCATCGAGCGGGTGTGGCGCGAGGGCGGCACGTTCCAGGAGTGGAGCGAGCACTTCGCCCTCGACCGTTGGATCGACGCCATGGCCGCCGAGGGTCTCGACCCCGACTGGTATGTGACCCGGCACCGCACCTTCGACGAGGTCCTTCCTTGGGACCACGTGACCGCCGGGCTGCACAAGGACTTCCTCTGGCAGGACTGGCAGGCGGCCCTGGCCGAGCACGGGCTCCCCGATTGTCGGTGGACGCCGTGCTACGACTGCGGGGTATGCACCGACTACGCCCTCGAGCACGTGGTGGCCTCACCCGTTGCGCCCGCGGGCGGCAGCCAGGGCACGGGCCAGGACTGGTCGAGCGGCGGCGCCGTTCCGGTACGTCTCTTACCGTCTCGGGCCGCCCCATGAAGGGGACCGCCGGGTTCCCGGTCCGGTTGAAGTACACGAAGCAGGGCAAGGTCCGCTGGATCTCGCACCGCGACGTGGCCCGCGCGCTGGAGCGGGCGTTTCGTATCACCCAGCTGCCCCTGGCCTTCACCGAAGGGTTCTCGCCCCGGCCCAAGGTCAGCTTCGGGCTGGCCCTGTCGACCGGCCACGAGAGCGACGGTGAATATCTCGACCTCGTCTTCACGGGACCGGTCGAGCTCGACACCCTCCCCGCGTTGCTCGGCGAGGCACTGCCCGCGGGCATCGACGTCACCGACGCAGTCGCGCTGAACGACCGCGCCCCTGCGCTCCAGGAAGCCGTCACCGCAGTGGGGTGGAAGGTCGAAGTGGCCGACATCACGGCCGCCGAACTCCAGCGTCACGTCGACGCTGCCATCACGTCGCCGACACTCGTCATCGAGAAGCGGCGCAAGGGACGCGATGTCGCCGAAGACATCCGCCCGATCATTCGCCACCTCGCCGTGCTCCAAGGAGTTCCGGCGACGGTGGTCATGGAATTGGAAACGCAACCGCGCAGCGCCAAGCCGGGTGACGTGCTCGCCGCCATGAGCAGCATGTCCACGGGAGTTGGGCTCATCGAGGCCCGAGCGTTGCGCACCCACCAATGGATCGAGCGCGACGGCGCGCGGTGTGAACCGCTCGACGCCGATACGCGCCCCACGAGAGAAGGCACTGATGCAGGAGTTCGATCGCCCCGAGAACTTGGGGCCCGAGACCGAGATGTCGTCGACGGTCGAAACGTCGACGGAAACGGAAGCAGAATCGGAAGCGGGGACCGCACCGGCGACGAAGCGACGCCGGCGGGGGT
>JAWXCJ010000053.1:0-3750 GCA_034408875.1 Actinomycetota bacterium | reverse complement strand
TCGGGTCGCGGCGCCTTCGGCGCGGGCCTGCCGGTGATCTGCTCGCCGCTGCCGTCGGGGTTGCGAACCCAGTAGCCGGTCGGCTCCCAACCTTGGAGCGCTTCGATGCGGCGTAGCTCGTCAGCGAACTCGGCGGCGCTCTGCGGCCGTTCGTCTTGGAGCTTCGACATCGCTCGGACCAGCAGGTCGGAGAGCTCGGGGTGGATGTCTTCGCCGAACAGGGGCGCAACGGGGTCGCGCAGGATGCGCAGGATGATCGACGCCGGGTTCTCGTTGTCGAAACTGGTGAACGCGGCCCGGCCCGCGAGCATTTGGTAGAGCGTCGATGCAAGTTCGTACACGTCGGAGGCGGCCGAGAGTTGCTTGCCTTCGAGGAGTTCGGGTGGCGCGTGCAGTGTGGTGAAACCGAACACGCCGACGGTTGCCTGGGCCGAGGCCTGCAACCGGGCGACTCCGAAGTCGGCGAGGGCCGGTTCACCGAACATCGTGACGAGGATGTTCTGGGGCTTGACGTCGCGGTGCAACATGCCGGCGCGGTGCGCGGTTTCGAGTGCGCCACCGACCTTCACCGCGATCGCAAGCGCCTCGCGCGGCGCGATCGTGTTACCACCCCGAAGCTGGTTCGCGACCGACCCGCTGCACAGTTCGAGTACCAGCATCGGCCGCCCGTCGGGCAGGACCTCCTGGCGGTACAGCGTCACGATGTTGGGATGGGTCGACACCGCACCGAGCGCGACCGTCTCGCGCCGGAACGACTCGAGAGCATGGGGCGTGACGTCGGCGACGCTCAGCACCTTCAGGGCGACGAGCCGGTTCGGGCCGGTCTCGCGCGCGCGGTAGACCGTGCTGAAGCCGCCGGAACCGATTTCCTCGACGGCTTCGAACCCGTCGATCGACAACCCGGCACGGGACGGAGCGCGACGTTTCCGATCTCGCAAGCCGCCAGGTTACCGGCCCGCAGGCTTACGTGATGTCGAGCGACAGCATCCTGATCGCGTTGCCACGCACGATCTTGTAGACGACGTCGGCGGGGAGGTGGCCCATGAGGTCTTCGGCGACCTGCTTGGTGTGCGGCCACGTCGAGTCGGTGTGCGGGTCGTCGGTCTCGAACGTGATGTTGTCGACGCCGACTTGTTCGAGCGAGTCGAGCCCGTGCCGGTCGCGGAAGAAGCAGCCGTAGATCTGGCGGTAGTAGTAGGTCGACGGCGGCTCGGGCACGAGATCCTTCACGCCGCCCCACGCCCGGTGCTCACGCCACACATCGTCGGCCCGTTCGAGCACGTAGGGCAGCCAGCCGATCTGGCCCTCGGAGTACGCGAGCTTCATCTCGGGGAACTTCACGAGTACGCCCGAGAACAAGAAGTCGGAGAGCGACGCCATCGCGTTGTTGAACGACAGTGTCGCCGCGACGGCAACCGGCGCGTCGCCCGACGTCGCCGGCATCTGCGAACTCGACCCGATGTGCATGCAGACGACCGTTGCGGTCTCCTGGCACGCGGCGAAGAACGGGTCCCACTCACCACTGTGGATCGACGGCAGCCCGAGCTTCGCGGGGATTTCGCTGAAACACACTGCGTGCGCGCCGCGCGCCGCGTTGCGGCGGACTTCGTCGGCCGCGAGCTGCGCGTCCCACAGGGGGATGATCGGGAGCGGAATGAGGGCGCCGTTGCTGTCGCCGCACCACTCGTCGACCATCCAGTCGTTGTACGCGAGCACGCACGCGTGCGCGAGTTCGCGATCCTTGGCGTCGAGGAAGGTCTGCCCGCAGAAGCGCGGAAAGCTCGGGAAACTGAGCGACGCCTCGACGTGGTTCATTTCCATGTCCTCGACGCGCGCCTTCGGTTCGTAACACCCGGGCCGCATCTCGTCGTAGGTGATGGGCGACATCGTCATGTCGTCGCGGTCGAAGCCGACCGCCGCGACGTGGCGCTTGTTGATGTAGACGAGGTCTTCGTAGACCCAGCAGTCGGCCTGCGGCCCGTCGGGGTCGAACGTCTGCTCGTACGCGCCGCCGCCGATGTGGCGCATCGTGCCTATGCCGCGCCGTTCCGACTTCGGCCCCCGGTCCTTGAACTTGGCCGGCAGCCAGGTGTCCCAGAGGTGCGGAGGCTCGACGACGTGGTCGTCGACGCTGATGATCTTGGGTATCTCGGTCGCCACCGAGCCTCCGGGTTCAGAATCTGACGGGTCGTCAGATTGTAGGCTTCGCCTGTGGAGTTGCGGTATTCCGAGGCCGACGAGGCCTTCCGATCCGAGCTGCGGGCGTGGCTCGACGCCGAACTGCCGCAGCTCGCGCCCGAGCCGCCGCGCGACGCGTGGGACGAGCGCCGCAAGTGGGACACCGACTGGCAGCGGCGCCTCTTCGACACCGGGTACGCGGGGCTGCACTGGCCCGCGGAGCACGGCGGGCGCGGTGCGTCACCCACTGAGCAACTCATCTTCTTCGAGGAGACGGCCCGGGCGCGCGCACCGTACGTCGGCGTGAACTTCGTCGGCACGTTGCACGCGGGACCGACGTTGATCGAAGAGGGGAGTGAGGAGCAGAAGGCTGCGCACCTGCCCCGCATCCTCTGCGGCGACGAGGTGTGGTGCCAGGGCTTCTCGGAACCGGGCGCGGGCAGCGACCTCGCGTCGCTGCGCACGCGCGCCGAACGCGACGGCGACGACTACGTGTTGAACGGCCAGAAGATCTGGTGCTCGTTCGGCCAGATCGCCGACGTCGGCGAGTTCCTCGTGCGCACCGACCCCGACGCGCCCAAGCACCGTGGCATCTCATGGCTGATCCTCCCGATGGACCGGCCCGGCATCGAAGTGCGCCCGCTCAAGACCGTGCTCGGGTCGTCGGAGTTCGCCGAGGTGTTCCTCACCGACGTACGGGTGCCGGTCGCGAACCGGGTCGGCGCCGAGAACGACGGCTGGCGGGTCACGAACGTCACGCTCAAGTACGAGCGGGGCACGGCGTTCGTGAGCGAGCTGATCGACTCGCTCCGCCTGTGCGAGGACCTCGCGCCGCTGGTGCACGACCCCGCGCACCAGCGTGAGTTGGGTCGCTGCCTCGCCGAGTTCGACGCGCTGTGGGCGCTCAGCAAGCGCAACGTGTCGCAGGCGACGCGGGGCACGGTCGGTCCCGGCGCGATGGTCATCAAACTCGCATATTCCGAGGCCCGCCAGCGCTTCGGCGAGCTGTGCCTGCGCGTCCTCGACCGCGACGCGCTCCACATCGACGGCAACGAACTCGTCGAGGAGCGGCTGCGGACGCTCGCGCTCACCATTGCGGCGGGTGCATCGCAGATCCAGCGCAACATCATCGGCGAGCGCGTGCTCGGTCTCCCGAGAGAACCCAGATGAGTGGGCAGGGCTAGTGGATCTCGAACTCTCCGACGACCAGGTCGCGCTGCGCGACGGCATCGCATCGCTGCTCGCGGGTCGCTTCGGTGCTGATCGCATTCGTGAGGGATTCGACCGCGCCATGTTCGACGAACTGAAGGACGCGGGTGTGATCTCGTTGCGCGCCGACGGCTTCTCGTGGGCCGATTGTGCGGTCGTGTTCGAACAACTCGGTCGGTACTGCGTGCCCGGCCCACTCGTCGGATCGTTGTTGGCCGGTGACGGCATCGCCGGCGTCGTCGAGCGCGCCGACCCCGCCTGGGTCGAACACCTCGACCAACTCGACGTGCTGTACGTGCTCGACGGAAACGAGGCCACCCCCGTCGACCCGACCACCCTCTCGGCCGAGCCGTCCCCGTGGCC
>JAWXCJ010000052.1:0-5330 GCA_034408875.1 Actinomycetota bacterium | reverse complement strand
GTCATCGCCGAACGCGTCGGCATCACGATCGACGTGAGCCCGGCGTTGACCGCGGCCGCGAGGTACAGCAGCGCGAGTGGCGGGTTGCCTGACAGTGCGCCGAGTAGCAAGACCGTCGACGCGAACGTCAACCCGACCTGGGCCATGAGCAGCACACGCCGACGATCGCGGGAGTCGATGACCGGGCCGATCGCGAACGACGTCACGATCATCGGGACGAGTTGCACGAGGCCGACCGCGCCGACCGCGGCCGCCGACCCGGTGATGCGGTCGATCTGGATGAACAACGCGACTGTCGTGATCTGGTGGCCGGTCTGGCTGACCAACTCGCCGAACCAGAGCAGCCGGAAGTCGCGCGACTTGCGCAGCGGCGTGATGTCGACGGCCAGTCGCCGCACCGAGCCGGCCCACCCACGGCGCTCGGAACCCGCAGACGACATTTGGGGAATATACGTGGGCCCCATAGCCTTGCCCCCGCTGCACAACAGGCACATCGAGACGGAGGGAACGCGCATGGCGTTGAGCTTGGGCGACGAAGCCCCGAACTTCACGGCGGAATCAACCGAAGGCCCGATCAAACTGCACGACTACCTCGGCGACAGCTGGGGCATCTTGTTCTCGCATCCGAAGGACTACACGCCGGTCTGCACGACCGAACTCGGCTACATGGCCAAGATCAAGCCCGAGTTCGACAAGCGCGGCGTGAAGATCCTCGGTCTCTCGGTCGACCCGCTCGACAAGCACGCGGGTTGGCTCAGCGACATCGAAGAGACGCAGGGCACCGCGGTCAACTACCCGCTCATCAGCGACGCCGACTTCGAGATCTCGAAGGCGTACGGGATGCTGCCCGCGAGCACGTCGGGTGACCCGACGCAGCGCACACCGGCCGACAACCAGACGGTGCGCAACGTGTTCGTCATCGGCCCCGACAAGAAGATCAAGCTCATCCTCGTGTACCCGATGACGACGGGCCGCAACTTCGACGAAGTGCTGCGCGTCGTCGACTCGCTCCAGCTGACCGCGAAGTACAAAGTTGCAACGCCCGTCAACTGGAAGGACGGCGAAGACGTCGTCATCACCGCGGCCGTCAGCAACGAGGACGCCGACGCGAACTTCCCGAAGGGTTGGAAGGCGATCAAGCCCTACCTCCGGGTCACGCCCCAGCCCAACAAGTAGTCCGGTGTTTGCAGCCAAGTGGTTGCTCAGCAACCACTTGGCTGCAAACCCGACGGCTCACTCGCGCACGTACTCCCAGCCCGAGTTCTGCAAGATCAGGCGATGCCGGGGGCCGGGTTTGTCCATCTGGCCGAGATCGAAGTACGCGACGTCTTCGGCGTACACGCAGACCGCGCCACCGTCTTCGAGGAACTGGAAGCGCGGCGTGTAGTCGACCGGGTCGTCGTTGCCGATCGCGATCATCGCCTCCGCGACGGAGCCGTACTGCACGAGTTCGAGCAGCGTCACGTACTGCGGCGGCGCGAGTTCGATCTCGCCAACGGCGCGCGCGTCGAGCGCCTCCTGCGGGCCGAACCATTGGATCTTGTCGGTCTCGGCGCCGTCGGCAATCTCGTTACCGCCCGCGACGGGGCCGACGAAGAACCACGTCGCGAACCGCTTGGGCGAGATTTCGGGTGTCGTCCAGTTGGACAGGTGCACGAGCACGTCGACCTCGACGTCGACGCCCGCCTCCTCCTTCGCCTCACGCACGGCCGCGCGCCGGGCCGCGGCCACGACGTCGTCCGCGTCGTCGGCGTAGTCCTCGGGGTCGATGCGGCCGCCGGGGAACACCCACGCACCGCCGTGGAACGCGAGCTTCGACGACCGCTTCCCGAGTAGCACTTCGAGACCGGTCTCTCCGTCGCGCAACAACACAACCGTCGCGGCGGGAGCCGCATCGGCCCCGCTCGGGTGTCCGCCCGCGCCTTTGCGTTCTTCAATCCACTTGCTCAACGACTATGGCTCCCTCGTTGCGCCGTCCGTGGCTTCACTGCGTCCGCACGATGACCAAATCGCCCTTCTCGTGCGACGCGCGCAGCACCTTCTTGTCGAACTTGCCCACGCTTGTCTTCGGCACTTCGTCGATGAAGCTCCACCGTTCGGGCACTTGCCACTTCGCGACCCGCTCACCGAGGAACGCGGCGAACTCGGCCGGGCCCGTGCTCGACCCTTCCTTGCGCACCACGCACGCGAGCGGGCGCTCGTCCCACCGGGGGTCGGGCACGCCGATGACGCTCGCCTCGATCACGTCGGGATGCGCCATGAGGTGATTCTCGAGTTCGACGGAGCTGATCCACTCACCGCCCGATTTGATGACGTCCTTGGCCCGGTCGGTGATCTGGATGTAGCCGCGGGCAGTGACCGAGCCGACGTCGCCGGTACGCAGCCAGCCGTCGTCGAACTTCTCGGGCGAGTCGAGGGCGTAATACGAGGCGGTGATCCACGGGCCGCGCACTTCGATCTCGCCGACCGCTTCGCCGTCCCACAGCAGCGGAGTTCCTTCGTCGTCGACGATGCGCATCTCGACACCGGAGATGATGCGCCCCGTCATCGCGCGCCAGTCCATCTCTTCGACGGAACCCGTCTCGACGTCGGCCGGTGGGTGGCCGACGGCCGCGAGCGGCGAGGTTTCGGTCATCCCCCACCCCTGCAGGACGCACACGTCGTAGCGGTCCTGGAACGCTTCCATGAGCGAGCGCGGGACGGCCGAGCCGCCGCAGACGATGGTCTTCAACGTCGACAGGTCGATCTCGTTGGTCTCGCCGAACCGCAACACGTCGGCCCACACCGTGGGCACCGCACCCGAGAACGTGACCTGCTCGGCCTTCACGATCTGGGTGATCGGTTCGCCCTGGAGGAACCGGCCCGGGTTCACGAGCGCCGAGCCGCACATGAACGCGGTGTACGGAAGGCCCCACGCGTTGGCGTGGAACATCGGCACGATCGCGAGCACGCGGTCGCGTTCGGTGAGGCGCAACGCGGCGTGCGCGGCGAGCGAGTGCAGGTACGACGACCGGTGCGAGTACGCGACACCCTTCGGGTTGCCGGTCGTGCCCGACGTGTAACACATCGCCGCGGCTTGGCGTTCGTCGATCTCGGGATACGCGTAGCCGGGCTTCTCCGCCGCGAGCAGGTCCGAGTAGCGGAGCACGGTTCCGCCTGGGCCCGAGCGGCCCTTCAGAGCGGAAGCAAGCACCGACGCGTCGCCGTCGCCGACGACGATGAACGCTTCGACGGTCGACAGTTCGGCCGCGACGCGTGCCAGCAGCGGCACGATCGAGTCGTCGACGATGATCACCTTGTCCTGCGCGTGGTTGATCACGTACGCGAGCTGCTCGGGGAACAACCGGATGTTGAGCGTGTGCAGCACCGCGCCCATGCCCGGAATGGCGAAGTACGCCTCGAGGTGCTCCTGGTCGTTCCACATGAACGTGCCGACCCGGTCGCCGGGCTGCACCCCGAGCTTGGCCAGCGCGGCGGCCAGGCGGTCGGCGTTGTCGCCCACCTCGGCGAAGGTGGCCCGGCGGGCGCCGTCGCCCATCCAGGTCACGCATTCACTGGCGCCGTTGACGGTGCGACCGTGGCGCAGAATGGCCGTGATCGTCAGCGGGAAGTCCTGCATGGTGCTGAACGTCGTCATGATTCTTCTTCGCTCCGGCCTGGCGAACGGCTCACACCACGCGACACTAAACGCGTGAACCCTCCTCTGGACACCCTGGAATTGGTCCTTCGGGCCAAAGCCGGCGCCGAGCCGCGAGCCGGGCAGGCGGAGATGTGTGAGGCCGTCGCCGGGGCGCTGGCGTCGGGTCGGCACCTATTGGTCGAGGCACCGACCGGTACGGGCAAGTCGATCGCGTACGCGGTTCCCCGCGGTGTTGCACTCGCAGTCGAGCGCCGACGCCCGGGTGGTGATCACGACCGCGACCAAGGCGCTCCAGGAACAGCTGTGCGAGGAGGACCTGCCGTTCATCCGCAAGGCGCTCACCGAGCACGGCATCGATTTCTCGTTCGCGCTGCTGAAGGGCCGGGCCAACTACGCGTGCGCGGCGAAGCTCGACGAGCTGGGCGCGCCCGAGGGTGCGGACACGATGTTCGAGACGCGCACCGCGACCGAACTGAAGCGCGGCGACGCGCTGACGAAGTTGCGAACGTGGGCGGCCGGATCCAATACCGGCGACCGGGCCGAACTCGACGAAGACGTGGGCGACGACCTGTGGGGGCAGGTGTCGACCCGTTCGATCGACTGTCCGGGCGCGGTCGCGTGCCCCGCGGGCGACCGGTGCTTCACCGAGATGGCGCGGGCCCGGGCCCAGGAGGCCGACATCGTCGTCGTGAACACCGCGCTGTACGGCGCGCACCTCGCCGCGTTCCGCACGGTGCTGCCCGAGCACGACGTCGTGATCGTCGACGAGGCACACCTGAGCGAAGACGTATTTGCCGACCAGTTCGGGTTCGACATCTCGGCGGGTCGCCTGCGCAACCTCGTCGGGCTGGCGGCGCCGTTCGCGAAAGCCGAGCACGTCGAGAAGCTACGCGACCTCGGCTCCCAGCTCGACGTCATGTGGAGCAAGTTGTCGCGCGGCGACGACACCCGCATCGTCGCGTGTACCGGTGAGCCCGGCCGCCTCCTCGAACAGGTCCGCGTCGCCGTGACCGCGCTCGGCAAAGACATCAAGGACGCGACACCCGAGAAGGGCACACCCGCGTCGTCGCGCCGGGTACGCGCCGACAAGGCCGCGCAGACGCTCGCCCACGAAGTCGGCATGGCGTTGGACCCGGCGGTATACGAGACCCACGTCGCGTGGTGCGAGGTATTCAACGGCACCGGCCGGCTCATGGTGATGCCCGTCGACGTCGGCGAGCTGTTGGCGGAGCGGCTGCACCCGCACGCGACGGTGGTG
Organism: Actinomycetota bacterium; assembly: GCA_034408875.1. Taxonomy (GTDB): domain Bacteria; phylum Actinomycetota; class Acidimicrobiia; order IMCC26256; family PALSA-610; genus JANNHK01. The sequence continues at coordinate 432 of JAWXCJ010000052.1, read as the reverse complement.
GCGACATCGGCGACGCTCACGGTCGGCGGCGAGTTCGACGTGACCGCGCACCGCCTCGGGTTCACCGGCGATTGGGACGGCGTGCGGGTCGCGAGTCCGTTCGACTTCAAGGAACAAGGCTTGCTGTACGTTCCGAAGCAGCTCCCCGACCCGCGCGACAAGACGTACCCGGTCGCGATGGCGACCGAGCTCCACGAACTGATCGTCGCGGCGGGGGGCCGGACGCTCGCCCTGTTCACGTCGTGGAACGCCATGCGCCTCGCATCGGACTGGTGCGCCGCCCACGAGGAATACAAGGTGCTGCGCCAGGGCGAAGCCCCGCGCCGCACCCTGGTCGACGCACTGCGCGACAACGCCGACACCGGCGGGGTCGCCGTGTTCGCGACGATGGGGTTCTGGACCGGCGTCGACATCCCCGGCGTCGGGTTGAGT
>JAWXCJ010000051.1:0-9878 GCA_034408875.1 Actinomycetota bacterium | reverse complement strand
GTGTTGAAGAGGATGCCCTGAATGGTCACGGTGCCGCCGGCTGCGCCCGCGGTGACGTTGATGCGAACCTCAGGCGTAATCAGCGCGCCGGGCACGATGTTGCCACCGAGGGGTCCGCCGAGCAGCGTCTTCACCGTGTCGCCGGCGATGATGGGAGCGTCGAGCGGGATGTTGGTGCCGTTGATGGACGCAGTACCGACTGCGGAGACACCGTTGATGGTGGCACCCGAGATCTTGTACGTGTTCGACACGCCGAAGATGAAGTTGATCGCGAGGTTGTTCGGCGGTCCCGAGTTGTTGGGCACCTCGGCCGGGCTTCCGGGAACCACGATGTCGAACGTCGAACCGGCGTCGACCGAGTCCGGCATGTTCGCCGTGAAGGTGACGTCGCGCGCCTGTGGCCCGAGGTTCGGGGTCGTGGTGCACGCGACAGCGGGAATGGTCAGGGTTCCCGCATCCGCGGGCCCTGCGAATCCCACTACAGCCAGACTGGCTGCTACTCCGGCCGCGCCCAGCGCGGCGACAACTTTCGTACTGCGCATCTCTGCTCCCACCCCTAGTTTCCGTGGCCCCCACCGTGAGCGTCAGAACGGTGAGCGGCGAAAGCCCGGCGGCTTCGCGTGCACCCTCCGCCCTGGCCCCCGTCTGGACCCGAGGAAGCGGATGATACGCCCATTTCGCTCCGAAGCAAAGGGGGCTGCCAGAACTTGGTACATTCGGCCCATGTCGGGAGTCTGATCAGGCTTTGGTCACGCTCCGTCGCCGAGACGTCGTGCGCGACTGTGGAACAGGAGTGCCGCGCCCGCAATCGCGGCGGTGAGTCCGACCGCCGCCAACGGCGCGGAACTGCGTCCCGTGACCGGCAGTTGCGCGGCGGCCGCGGGTGCCGACGTCGTCGTCGTCGGTGCGACCGTGGTCGTGGTCGCCTGCGCGGCTACGACCGGGGCGACGACGGTCACTGTCACCGTCGCGCTGTCGCACGTGCCGGCCGCGGCGGTGTCGGGGTCGGGGAGCGAGCACAACTCGTACGTGAAGGTGTCGGTCCCGCTGAAGCCGGGGTTCGGTGCATAGGTCACCTTCCCTGCGGCCAGCGCAGCCCCTCCGTTGGCCGGCGTCGACGTGAGCTTCAACGACGCGGGGTCGATACCGATGTCGGCGTTGGGCGTGTCGTTCGCGAGCACGTCGATGACGACGGCGGCACCGGCGTTCGTGGTTGCGACGTCGGACACCGCGCTCGGCGCACCCGGGAGCGGCGGCGCGACGACCTCCACGGACCCGAGCGTGTTCGGGGGCACCGTGCAGAGCAACCGCACGTTCAGCGTCGCGGCGAGGTTGACGACGAGGATGCGCGTGTCGACTTGGAACGCGGTGAGGCTGCCGGAGATCGTCGTCCCGACGGCGCCGGCTGTGATCGGAAGCGAAACCGCGGGCGGGGTGAAGGTGCTCCCGCCCGGGAAGTACGCGTCGCCCGTGATAGCGAACGCGCTGCCGCCCTGGCTGCCGGGGAAGACGAGCTGGAGTGTGTTCCCGCCGACGATGGTCGCCGCGGGTCCGATGACTCCGCCGCCCGCCAACGCGGGCGAGCCGATCGCGGCGGCGCCGGTCGTGGTGATTCCGAGCGTGATGTTCTTGACCTCGATGATGTTGACCGGGCCGAACGAGCTGGCCGTCGACGTCGGCAACACCACATTGTCCGGTGTCCCGCCCACGTCATAGGTCGCGCCCGCGAACACTTCCGGCGGTCCGGCCAGCGTCGGCAGCGTCACCTCGAACGGCAGGTCCTCGACGAGCGCGGTGCCGGTCGGTATCCCGGCCGCGTCGAGGTTGAACACATCGCACGTCGCGGTGACGGTCGCCGCGGCGGCCGGTGCGGCCGTGACGCCAACTGCTGTCAACGCGAACAGTCCGGCCGCGACGAGCACGCGCGGACGACAGAAATTTCCCCCCATGACGAAACCCCCCATAGCGAAACCCCGTGTGTCGGTCCCCGTTCGTGTAGGGGGATTAACTACACGTCGCGTGCAGAATCTGCAAGGCCCAAGATCTTGGTGGCCGGGTTCATTCGGCGGCCGCGGCTTCGGCGAGGCGGCGGGCGATGACGCGCAGACACAGGGTTTCGTCGGCGCCCTCGAAGATCGAGAGCACGCGCGCGTCGACGTAGTAACGCGACACGGGAAACTCTTCCGCGTAACCCATGCCGCCGTGCAGCTGCATCGCCTCGCGCGTCACCCACTCGGCCGCCCGGCACACGTACGCCTTCACCATCGAGGCTTCGAGCGTGCCCCCACCGGCCGCCATCTTGCGGGCGACGTCGTACGAGAACTGGCGACCGGCCTGGATCAGCGCGGCCATGCGGGCCAGCTTCGCCTTCGACAGTTGGTAGTCGAACACCGCGCGCCCGAACACGTTTCGTTCCTGCGCGTACTGGAGACCGGCTTCGAAGGCGGCCTGCATGAGTCCGACCGCGCGCGCCGCGGTTTGGAGCCGCCCGTTCTCGAAGCCCGACATCTGGAGGTAGAAGCCGCGCCCGAGTCCGGCGTCGCCGCCGACGAGGTTGTCGGCCGGGACGAACCAGTTGTCGAACGCGACCTCGTACGAGTGCATGCCGCGGTAGCCGATCGTGTCGATGGCCCGGCCTTCGATGGTGCCGCCACCGTCCTGGGTGAACGCGAAGGCGTGCCCGTCGGCTTGCGGCTTCTCGACGACGAACAGCGACAGGCCCCGGTGGCGGGCCGCGCGGTCGGGGTCGGTGCGGGCGAGCACCATCAACACGTTGGCGCGCGCGGCGAGGGTCGCCCACGTCTTGACGCCGGTGATCAACCAGCCGCCGTCGGTGCGGGTCGCGGTGACCTTCACCCCGGCGACGTCGGAACCGAAGTCGGGTTCGGTCGTCATGATGCCGACCATGAGTTCGCCGGTCGCGATGCGCGGCAACCAGGTTTGCTTCTGCTCCTCGGTGCCGCCCGCGACGAGCGCGCGGGTGAGGATCTCGGGGCGGGTGACCAGCGAACCGCCGATTCCGAGGGAGCCGCGCGAGAGCTCCTCCGTCGCGACGACCATGCCGATGTAGTCCTGCTCGCCACCCGACGCGAAACCGCCGTATTCCTCGGGCACCGAGAGCCCGAAGCCGCCGAGTTCGGCCAAACCCGTGATGATGGCTTCGGGCACGTCGGCGTTCGTGCGGTGCACGTGCTCGGCGTGCGGGCGGATCTTGTCCTCGGCGAACCGGCGAAACGTGTCGGCGACGAGTTCGAAGTCGTCAGAGAGATGCGCCGGCCCGCTGTCGTGCTTCACGCACTCGTCGGCCAGCACCTCGAGAAACTCGGGCGCCCGGTGCGCCTCGACGAACGGCATCGCCCCGGCGAGCGCGTCAGACGCGACCGACCACACCGCGGCGCGTCCGAGGAGTTTGGTGGCGACATCCCACACCGCGTCGGCGACGAACGCCCGCGCCAGCATCGACTCGACGTCGCCGTGCTCCCCGTACGTGCACATCACGCGTGCGCCTTCGACCGCCGCCGCCGCGTGCGCGAGGTCGTAGGCGAACACCTGATGTTCGTCGAGCTTCGCAACCGAGATCGCGCCGCCGTCGCCCGCGAGGTGGGCGAGATGCCGGGCCCCGGCGTCGACGACGGACGCGGCCAGGTCGACGGCCGCCGACGCGTCACTCATGCTGCTCATGTCGGCAGCGTACCGAGGCGTTACGGCGTAGTCGTTGTCGGAGGTTCGGTGACCGGGGTCGTCGTCGGCGGCACCGTCGGCGGCACCGTCGGCGGCACGGTCGGCGGGACCGTCGTCGGCGGCACGGTCGTCGGGACGGTCGTCGGAGGTGTCGTCACGACGGTCGGCGGCGGTGCGGACTCGTCGGTCGTGTCGGCCGTGACCGTCGTCGTCGGCGTGGTGCGGCGCGATCCGGAGCCGGAACCACTCGAACCCGATCCGCCGCCGTGGCGAATCGTGTACTTCCGCGCGTGCTCGGGGTCGGTCTGCTCGACGATGTCGTAGCGCGCGTCGAGCAACGCGAATACCGCAGCCGCGAGGTGCTCGGCCCCCGCCGCGGTGAAGTGGACACCGTCGTCGATGCGGACGCGGACAGTGTCGCCCTCGGCGTTCTCGAGCGACTCCGTATAGCCGCCGTCGTCGCCCGCGAACAAGCGGTACGCGTCGACGTACACGAGTTCGGGTGACCGGAGGGCGGCTTCCTCGCGCATCACCCGGTTCACTTCGACCGCGCCCTTGTCGCGGCTGTCGGTCCGCATGGTCGGCGCGCCAATCCACAACACCACGCGCTCGTTCTCGAGCAGCAGATCCATCATCTCCGCGACCTTGGCCCGGTAGTCGGGTTCCCAGTCGGGAATGCCGTCGTCGTCGTTGTCGTACGAGCTGACGATCGTGGCGTCGTTGGTGCCGATCATGAACACGACGACCTCGGGGTCGTCGCGCGGCATCACGTCCTCGGCGTAGTCGGGCCAGTTGCGTACGTGCGTGGCCAACCCGCTCGACACCTTGTAGTCGACCGTCGTCTCGACGACACCCGTCGTGCCGTTGAACTCGCCGAGTGCAGGTCCGAGTGCGCCCGACAACGAGTCGCCACCGACCCACACGCGCAGCGGATCTTCGTACGACAAGGGCCGCGTCGGCGCATCGGCGACAAACTTGTTGAGTTCGGGAAGATCCTCGTCGTCGAACGTCCGGCGCGTACTCGGCTCGTCGTCGTCGGTCGTGGCCTCGACGCTGTTGCCCGCGTCGTCGTTGAGCGTGAACGCGACGACGGTTGCCGCACCACCGACGATCATTGCCGCGCACAAGACGCCGGCCCACCGGTACCGGCGGCGGCGCGCGTCGAGGCGGTCGGCTCTGGAATCTTCGGAGGCTTCGTCAGACATGAATCACTCGGGGGGAACCACTCGAGGAAGTACCCGACTCTAGTCTCCGAACATCGTCACGCGGACTCGGCGTGGGCGCCCCGTTGCGTGCGATAGAGCTCGGCATAGACGCCGTCCCGGGCGTAGAGCTCCGCATGGGTTCCCGACTCCACGATGCGCCCCCCGTCGACGACCAGAATGCGGTCGGCGCCCACGATCGTCGAGAGACGGTGCGCGATAACTAGTGCAGTTCGGTCACGAAGTGCATCGTCGAGCGCCCGTTGGATCGCGACCTCCGACTCGGAATCGAGATGCGCGGTCGCTTCGTCGAGCACGACGATCGCCGGGTCCTTGAGCAAGAGCCGCGCGATGGCGAGCCGTTGCTTCTCACCCCCCGACATGCGGTAGCCGCGTTCGCCGACAATCGTGTCGAGTCCGTCGGGAAGCGATGCGACGAGATCCCAGATACGCGCCGCGCGCAGCGCCGCCTCGAGGTCGGCTTCGGTTGCGTTCGCGCTCGCGAATTGCAGGTTGGCGCGGATCGAGTCGTGGAACAGATGCGGATCCTGCGCGACGAGCCCGACGGCCGCGTGCAGCGACTCCTGGGTCATGTCGCGCACGTCGATACCGTCGACGCGGACGGAACCCTGCACGACGTCGTGCACCCGGGAGACGAGCATCGCCAGTGTCGTCTTGCCCGCGCCCGAGGGCCCGACGAGCGCGACGGTCTCACCCGGTTCGACGGTGATGGAGATGTCGCGCAGAATCCACTCGCTCGGCTCGTCGCCGCCGGCGGTGCCCGGCGCTTCGAGCGAGGGCAGCGACACGAGGCTTCCCGCGGGGTGGCGGAACCACACGTGGTCGAACTCGACGCGGCCCTGCGGTGCGACCAACTCGACCGGGTGTTCGGGGTCGGTGATCGAGGCCGGGAAGTCGAGCACTTCGAACACGCGCTCGAACGCGACGAGCGCGCTCAGTACCTCGACGCGTGCGTTCGTGATCTGGGCGAGCGGTTGGTAGATCTGGCCGACGTAGAGCACGAAGGCGGCCACGGTGCCCGTCGACAACGCCCCGGAGATCAGGAGGTTGCCGCCGATCCAGTACACGACTGCGCTGCCGACGGCCGCGACGAGGCCGAGCGCGACGAAGAGCACGCGCCCGTACATCGCCGACTTCACGCCGACGTCTCTCACGCCTGCGGCCCGGCGCGCGAAGTCGTCGCGTTCGCGGTCCGGACGGCCGAAGAGCTTTGCGAGCAGGGCGCCGGCAACGTTGAAGCGTTCGGCGGTGACGCTGTTCATCTCCGCGTTGAGTTGCATGCCGCGGCGGGTGAGCACCTGCATGCGCGGACCCATCCGGCGCGCCGGGATCAAGAACGCCGGGAGGATGATCAGCGTGAGCAACGTGAGTTGCCACTGCAGCTTGAACATGATGGTGAGTGTCACCGCGATGGTGATCGCGTTCGACACGACCGTTCCCAACGTGCTCGTCACGGCTTGTTGGGCGCCGATGACGTCGTTGTTCAGGCGCGACTGGAGTGCTCCGGTCTGCGTACGCGTGAAGAAGGCGATCGGCATGCGCTGGACGTGGTCGAACAGCGCGACGCGCAGGTCGTAGATGAGACCTTCGCCGATACGTGACGAGAACCACCGCTGGATCAGCGAGAGGATTGCATTGGCGAACGCGAGGCCTACCGCAGCCACGGCGAGTGCTGCGACCATGGTGCGGTCCTCGTTCGGGACTGCGGTGTCGAGGAGGCTGCGGAACAGCAACGGGGGAATCGCGCCCGCGACCGCGCCGGCGACCACGGCCACGACGAAGCCGATCAGCAGGCGGCGGTAGGGGCGGCACATCGTCAGCACCCGGCGCAGCACCACCCGGTCGATCTGGCGCCGGCGGATGGCATCGTCGCGTGTGAAACCGGAGATCGTGCGATGGTCCATCACGTAGAGCACGGTACCGGGCGCCGCCCGGCTGTTCGGCTCCACGTCTCGGTAACGTGCTCGCCATGACGACAACGGTCGATCCCGAGATCAGGCGCGAGCTCGTCGAGACAGTGCGCCGGTTCATCGCGCGCGAGGTCATTCCCGTCGCGTCAGAGATGGAACACGCCGACGAGTACCCCGAAGCGATCGTCGAGCAGATGAAGGCGCTCGGACTGTTCGGCATCACGATTCCCGAGGAGTACGGCGGCCTCGGGCTCGACCTCCTCACCTACATCGGCGTGATCGAAGAGCTGGCGTACGGGTGGATGTCGCTCTCGGGCATCGTCAACACCCACACGATTGCGGCGTATCTCGTCATCCATCACGGCACCGAGGCGCAGAAACAGCGCTGGTTGCCGCGTCTCGCCACGGGTGAGATCCGCGGGTGCCTGTCGCTCTCCGAAGCCGACGCGGGCAGCGATACGCGCAACATCGCGTGCCGCGCCGTGCGCGACGGCGATGAGTACGTGATCAACGGCACGAAGTTCTGGGTGACCAACGGCGAGCGCGCCGCGATCGTCGCGCTCGCGGTTCGCACCGAAGAAGGCATTTCGTGCCTCATCGTCGAGAAGGAACCGGGACCGACGAGCGGCGGACTGACGGTCTCCAAGAACATCCCGAAGCTCGGATACAAGGGCATCGAAACGGTCGAGATGTCGTACGTCGATCACCGCGTCCCCGCCGACTCGCTCCTCGGCGACGCGGGGCGCGGCCTTTCGTACATCCTCGGCGCGCTCGAGGTCGGGCGCATCAACATCGCGGCGCGCTCGGTCGGCGTCGCCCGGGCCGCGTTCGATGCCGCGCTTTCGTACTCACAGCAGCGTCACACGTTCGGTAAGCCGATTGCACAGCACCAGGCGATACAGATGAAGCTGGCCGACATGGCCACGAAGGTCGAGGCGGCGCGGTTGTTGACGCGCAGTGCGGCGGAACGCAAACAGCGCGGGGAACGGTGCGACGTCGAAGCGGGTATGGCCAAGCTGTTCGCGAGCGAGACGGCGTTCGAGGTCGCCACCGACTCGTTGCGCGTGCACGGCGGCGTCGGCTACACCACCGAACTTCCCGTCGAGCGCTACTACCGCGACGCGCCGCTCATGATCATCGGCGAGGGCACCAACGAGATCCAGCGGCTGGTCATCGCCCGTGGCCTGCTCGACCGCTACGGCGACGTAACCTCCTGACGTGCGCAAACTCCTCGCTCTCTCCATCAGTGCCCTGCTCGTCTTCGCCGCGTGCGGTGGTGACGACGACGACGATGATGACAGCGCCTCGAATGCCTCGGAGCCGGCCGCCGAAGACGACGAGTCCGGGGACGAATTTCTCGACGACGAGGCGTACACCGACGTCTTGATGCAGTCGTTCGTCGACAGCGAAGAGGGCGGGTTCAGCGCACCCGAAGACGAGGCGCAGTGCACCGCCGAACGCATCGTCGCCGAGATCGGCGCCGAGCGTATGCAGGAGGCCGGTATCACCGAAGAAGTACTCGCGGCCGCGGGCACCCCCCCGAGCGATCTCACCGAAGCCGAGGCCGGAGAAGTGGCCGACGCGATGATCGAGTGCATCGACCTCGCCGACGGCCTCGCCGAAAGCTTCGGGGAAGAGTTCATGGCCGAAGATCGCGAATGCGTGGCCAACGCGATGATTGACGCAGGCATTCTTCGACCGGTCCTCGTCATCGACATCATGGGCGGCGACGACGCCGCGCCGCCGCCCGAATTGGCCGGGGCCATGGCCGACGTCACGCTCGAGTGCGTCGACTTCGGAGCGTTGCTGGTCACGCAGTTCGAGGCGGGTGGCGTGGAGATCACCCCGGAGCAGGCAGCATGCCTCTCAGACGCGTTTGCCGGCAGTGCGATCGCGCGTGCGGCCGTCATCGCCGGCATTCTCGGCGCCGACGATCCGGCCACCGGAGAGCAGGAGGCCGCGATGTTCGAGTTGGTGACGAGCTGTGTTCCGGCCGAACAGCTCTCGGGTGGCGGCGACTCGCCCGTGCCTGATTAGCCTCGCAGCCATGACGGTCCACGAACGTCCCTTCGGGCGGTACTACGAAGACTTCGAGGTCGGCGACACGTACAAACACTGGCCCGGCAAGACGATCACCGAGTACGACGACCACCTGTTCTGCATGATCACGATGAACCACCATCCGTTGCACACCGACGCGTGGTTCGCACAGACACAGACGGAGTTCGGCAAGAACGTCGTTGTCGGCAACCTCGTCTACTCGCTGGTGCTCGGCATGTCGGTGCCCGACGTCAGCGGCGTCGCGATCGCGAACCTCGAAGTCGAAACGCTCCAGCACAAGATGCCGACGTTCCACGGCGACACGATCTACGCCGAGACGAATGTGCTCGACAAGCGGGAATCGCAGAGCAAACCCGACCGCGGCGTCGTGACCGTCGAGTCGCGCGCCTTCAACCAGCGCGGCGAAGAGGTCTGCTACTTCAAACGCCGCGTCATGGTGCCGAAGCGAGAAGCCGCCAAACCCCGTCAACGCCCCTACGAATGATCCGTTGAGCGACTGTCTCTTCTGCGCGATCGTCGCGGGGGAGCAGCCCGCGCATGTCGTCGTCGACGAACCCGACGTGTTCGCGTTCCTCGACACGCGGCCGGTGTTCAAGGGGCACGTCCTCGTCGTGCCGCGCGCGCATGTGGTGACGCTGCCCGAGTTGCCGGCCGAGCTGTTCGGTCCCGTTCTCGGCGCGGTGCAGCGCTGTTGCACGGCGGTCGTCTCCGGGCTCGGCGCCCAGGGCTCGTGGGTCGCGGTCAACAACGTGGTCAGTCAGGCCGTGCCGCATCTCCACGTCCACGTCGTGCCGCGCACGAAGGGCGACGGGCTGCGCGGCTTCTTCTGGCCCCGCCGAAAGTACGAGGGCCCCGAGGAGATGGCCGAGTACGCAGCCCGGTTGCGGGCCGCCCTGCCCCGGGCGTAGGCGACCGCCTCAGCAGGCGGTGGTGTCGCGGAGTCCCGCGAGGTCGCCGTTGCCCCAGTGCAGGATGATGTTCGACGACGGGTTCATGACCGAGC
>JAWXCJ010000050.1:0-4234 GCA_034408875.1 Actinomycetota bacterium | reverse complement strand
TCACCGCGATGCTCCTCGCGCGCATGCGGGTGCGGCCGTGGCACGTCGTGGCGTGGTTCGCGGCGGGCGGAGGTGTTGCACTCGCGTTCGGCGTCGTCGACCTCATGCGTCCCCGCGACGAGCGCACACACCTCGCGCGGTTCCTCGAACGGGTCGACGCCGACGGGTTCTCGTACGTCACCGAGATCGTCGAGCGGCGCTGGGAGGCGAGCCTCGGCAGCCCGCGCACGGCGCTGTTCATCGTGCTGTGCCTCGCAGGGGTACTGGTCGCGGAATATCTGGTGTTGAAGGGTGCCGGTGAACGGATGCGCTCGTTCACCGCCGTACCCGCCCGCGCCGCGATGGTCGGCCTCGCGATGTTGGCCACGATCGGCCTGGCCGCAAACGACTCCGGCCTCGCGGTACCGGGTGTCATCCTCGCGGTGGCGATTCCCGTGGCCGTGCTGCGCGCCGACGCCTGGCGCACCGCCCCGGAACAGGTCGCGGCCTCATGACAGTCCTTCTCGCCCTCGTGGTCGGATTCCTCGCCGCGCGCGCGCTCCTGCTCGCGTCGGTCGACGTCCTCGCCGCGCCGGTGTTGCAGCGCGAGAACTTCCGCGGCGTGCATCTCCCGACCGCGGTCGGGCTGCTGATCGTCGCCGCCGTCCTCGCGGTCGACGGCGGCCGCGTCGCGGCCGGTGCGTTCGGAGCCGGCGACCCGGCACCCGCGCCGGCGCGCGTGCTGGTGCTCGTTGCCGTACTTGGCTTCGGATGTCTCGGGTTCGTCGACGACCTGCTCGCGACCGGGACTGATCGCGGGTTCCGCGGCCATCTGCGGGCGCTGGCCCGGGGCCGGGTCACGACCGGCTTCCTCAAACTCGCCGGAGGCGGTGCGCTCGCGCTCGTGCTTGCGGTCGCGGCGCACGGCGACACCGGCGGCCGCCCGTTTGTCGACGCAGCCGTCATCGCGCTGGCGGCCAATCTCGCCAACCTGTTCGACCGCGCCCCCGGGCGCACCACGAAGTACGCGCTGCTGCTGTACATCCCCGTCGGGATCGTGTGCGGCACCGCCGCCGCGGGTGTCGCGACCGCGGTCGTCATGGGCGCCGCGATGGGGCTCCTCCCCGGCGACCTGCGGGAGCGATACATGCTCGGCGACACCGGAGCCAACGTCATCGGTGCCGTCCTCGGGCTTGCGGTCGTGCTCGAGACTGCGCCGGAGACGCGGATCGTGGTGGCTGCCGTCCTGCTCGTGGCGAACCTGCTGTCCGAAGTCGTGTCGTTCTCACGTGTCATCGAACGCGTCCCGCCGTTGCGGGCGTTCGACCGTCTGGGGCGCGGACGCGAGGGCGACGCGTGAGACGCGCCGCCGGCCTCCTACTGCTCGTGGCGACGCTGGCCGCGGCGGGTTCGCCCGCGTCGGCCGCCGAGCCCGAACGCGACGACCGGCGCCTCCTCGTGCTCTCCTTGCCCGGACTCACCTGGCGCGACTTCCACGCGGCCGACGCCCCGAACCTACGCGCGCTGCTCGCCGAATCTGCGGTCGCGAGCCTCGCACCCGCGCGCACGCTGCCCCACGACGCGGGTCCGGCCGACGCGTACATGACCTTCGGGGCCGGAACGCGGGCCATCGGTGCGCCGCGTGTCGACGGCGACCAGGTCGAACCCGACGAACTCGTCGCCGGCGGCGACGTGGCCGAGCTGTTCGGACGCCGGATGGGCGAGGTGCCCGACGCCGACATCCTGTCGCTCGGCTACGCCACGCTGCTGCGCGAGAACGACGACATGCCCTACGACGCCGACCTCGGCGCGGTAGCCGAAGAACTCCTCGCGGAGGGTGTGCGACTGGGTGTGGTGGCGAACGCCGACGGGGTCGACGGCCCGGTGGAGAGTGACCGCAACCGTCAGGCCGCGCTCGCGCTGACGAGTCCCGACGGTGTCGTCGCGTCCGGAGCCGTTGCCGCCGATCTGCTGCGCGCCGACCCGGCCGCGCCGTTCGGCGTCGAACTCGACCCCGACCGCGTCTTCGACGAGTTCGAAGCGATCTGGAACGAACTCGGCCCCGCGGTCGTGCTGGTCGAGGCATCCGACCTCGCGCGCGTGCAGCGCTACGCCCGCTTTGCGACCCCCGAACAGCGCGCGGTCATGCTTGCCGACGCAATCCACGCGGCCGACGACCTGGCCGGCCGCCTGCTCGCCGAGGTCGACCCGGAACGCGATGCCGTCCTCGTCGTCGCCCCCTCAGAGGGGCGGCGCAAGCTGACTGTCACCGGTTTGCGCACGCCCGACATCGACGGCGGCCTCCTGCGGTCGGCGTCGTCGCAGCACGCGGGCGTGGTCAGCACCGTCGACGTCGGCCCCACCATCCTCGACACGTTCGGTATCGGCTTCACGGAACACATGGAAGGCCGCCCCTACGAACGGGCTTCCGGAGGCGGCGGATCACTCGCACATCGCGAGAAACAGCTCATCGACGACGCGCGGGGCGCGGCGCGGCGCAGCGAGCGGTTGTTCCCGATGACCGCGCTGCTCGTTGTCGTGCTCAGTGTCGTGGTCCTGGCGACGATCGTCGTCGTGGCCCAGGGCGCCGACGCGACTGCGCGCCGCCGGCACATCGTCGCGTGGTTGGCGTTGTTCGCCCTGGCGGCGCTGCCGAGCACACTGCTCGTGCAGTTGTTCGGTCCGCTCGGAGGTATCCCGCAGTACGCGCTCGTCGTCGCGATTATCGCCGCGGTCATCGCGACCGCGGTGTGGTTCGTCCCGACGCGGCCCTACGGTCCGTTGCTGGCCATGCTCGGCATGGTGCTGGGCGTGATTCTCGTCGATGCGATCACCGGATCGCGTCTCTCCTACAACGCCACGTTCGGCTACTCGCCGACGGCCAACTCGCGCTTGTACGGCATCAGCAACTACTCGTTCGGCCAGGTGCTCGCGACCTCGCTGTTACTTGCGTCGTTCGCGTTGCTGCTCGTCAAGGTGAAGTACGCGTTCGCCGTCGTGTGCGCATTGCTGGGTTTCGTAGTCGTCGTCGAGGGCATGCCGGCCTGGGGATCCGACGTCGGGGGCGTGTTGGCCGGCGTTCCGACCTTCCTCTTGTTCGTGTTCCTCGTCCGCCAAGGCAAGGTTCGGGCGCGCACCGTCGTCATCGGCGCAGTGCTTACGGTGCTCGCCATCGCGGTGTTCGCCGGTATCGACCTGGCTCGGCCGTCGGACGAACGGGCGCATCTCGGGCGGTTGGTGGAGCGGGTGTCGGAGGACGGTCTCGACCCACTGGTCGCGATCGTCGAGCGCAAGTTCACGGCTTCGTTGCGCGAATCGACGCGCTCGTTCTGGGTCGTGGCGATTCCGGTTGGGATCGGACTGATCATCGCGCTCTCGCGGCTCGGTGAGCGGCCGCTCGCCCGCCTCCGCAGGAACATTCCGGCCCTTGGCATCGCTCTGAGCGTGCTCTACTTTGGTGCTGTGCTCGGAAGTGCGCTCAACGACTCGGGCGCGATCGTCGGCGGGCTGCTGTTCTTCACGTTGGCCAACGCGCTCGCGTATCTCGCACTCGAAGACGGGATGGAGCCGGCCGAGGAGGAGACGTGAGTACCGTGCGGACGCAGTGAGTCGCCCGCCCGCCGAAGGCTGCTATCGCGGTGAGCGAGGGAGCGAGAGTACCGTGCGGACGCAGTGAGTCGCCCGCCCGCCGAAGGCTGCCATCGCGGTGAGCGAGGGAGCGAGAGTACCGTGCGCGCCGATGGTCCGCCGCGCTCCGTTCGCGTCGGTGTCGGCATTTTTCTCGGTGTAGTCGCGCTGTTCGGGTTCACCGGATTCGAGGCGTGGCCGCTCACGTCGTTCCGGCTGTTCAGTGTGGCGCGCGACGACACGCGCACGTCGTGGGAAGCGCGCACGGTCGACGCGGCGGGCGTCGAGACGCCGCTCGGGCAGCACGAGTTGTCGCTCGGGTATCGCCTCACCGAGTGGCCACTCTCGGAGTTCCCGAGCTCGAGTGACGCAACGCGCGAGGACGTGTGTCGCGGCATCGCCCGGGGTGCGCGCGACGCGGGCCGCGAGGTCGTCGGCGTCCGCGTGTATCGCGTGCGGGAACGCGTCGAGCGTGTCGACGGCGAGTGGGTCGTCGACCAGACTCCGGAGCTGTACCACGACTGTGCCACGGAGCCGCATGAGTCAGGCGAGAGATCCGCAGGCCCGGTCGCGCGTGCAGTTCCGTACGGGCGGTCGAGGGCCGGAGGTCGGAGCCGCATGAGTCAGG
>JAWXCJ010000049.1:0-15554 GCA_034408875.1 Actinomycetota bacterium | reverse complement strand
GGCCGACGCGTCGATGATGCGATCTTTCAACGACTGGGCGGTGAAGCCACCGAACACCACGGAGTGCGCGACGCCGATGCGCGCGCACGCGAGCATCGCCACCGCGGTCTCGGGGACCATGCCCATGTAGATGGCGATCCGGTCGCCCTTGCCGACGCCGAGTGAGCGCAGGCCGTTGGCGAGGCGGCTCGACTCGTCGAGCAAGTCGCGGTACGTCACCACACGCGTGTCGCCCGGCTCGCCCTCCCAGTGGAATGCGACCTGGTCGCCGTGCCCGGCGTCGACGTGGCGATCGAGACAGTTGACCGCGACGTTCAGCGTGCCGCCGACGAACCACTTCGCGAACGGCAGTTCCCACTCGAGGATCGTCTTCCACTCCTCGATCCAGTCGAGCGCGAGTGCCTGGGTGGCCCAATGCCCCTGCCAGTCGCGTTCGGCGTCGGCGTACACCCCGGCGTCGGTGACGAGCGCGTTCCTCCGGAACGCGCCCGACGGCGGGAATGTGCGGCCTTCCTGGAGGAGAGCCTCGAGCGTGTCCGGCGAGTCGGCCATGCCGCGCACATTACCCAGGGGCGCGTTTCGCCAGCACGACGACGCGGTGGGCGCCCAGGCCGGACGGGTCGGTGAGCGCGGCACCCTCCGTCACCCGGCTGCGGCCCGCGAGCGCGTCGAGGTCGCCGCGGTGCGCGCCGGCGTCCCATCGCGCGCGGCCCCCGGCGACGAGGTCGTCGATGCCCAGGTCGCGCAGCCAGTCGGCCTGGGTCGCAACCGACTGCACGACGAAGCCGCACGCGTGCGCGACGTGCTCGAGTTGTTCGAGCACGATGTCGCCGGTGATGTCCTGGCTTCCCGGGTCGGCGAGCGGATCGGTTCCTCGCTCGTGGGCGCGGTAGGTGCGCAACCACCCGTCGCCGCGGGCCGCGAGCGCCGCCGCGTCTTCGGCGTAATCGATGAGCACGACGAAGCCCCGCCGCAGCATTTCCGAGCAGTCACCGAGCCACGTGCGCATACCGCGCGGGATGGGCAGCCGGGCGCCGTCGGGAACATCGGCGGGCAGGTCGGCGTCGGCTTCGGGCGTCGGGACCAGCAACTCGGTGAACTCGCCGCCCGATGTCGATGTCGCGACGCGCACCTCGTGCCAGCGTCCTTCGTGCAACTGCGCGATGCCGAACGGAAGGTTGTCGAGCAGTTCGTTGGCCACGACGAGCCCGTCGAAGTGCAGGGCGGGCAGTTCCTCGAGCGACGCGCACACCGGGCCCGCGCCCGGCGCGGGCACCGGAACGTCTTCGCCCGGACGCACCGCGAACGGTCCGAGCGCTTCATCGACCGGTTCGAGTTCGAGCAACTCCCGTTGCCGGGACCGCAACTCGGCCGACCGCTCGACCAGGACATAGCGCAGCGCAGGCGCGCATTCGGGTTCGGCCCGGAGCACCTCGCGCGCGAGGCGTCCGGTTCCGGCGCCCGCTTCCACGACGAGCATCGGGTCGGGGCGCTCGAGGTCGACCCAGAACCGGTCGACCGCGCGCGCGACACACGCGCCGAACAGCGACCCGGTTTCGGGACTCGTGACGAAGTCGCCACCGGCGCGGCCGGCACCGTGCCCGGTGGCGAAGAAGCCGCCCTCGCCGTAGAGCGCAAGCTCCATGAAGGTGTCGAACGTGATCGGTCCCTCGCGTCTGATGCGCGCGGCGATCGCGTCGCGTGCGCTCAGAACGCCAGCTCTCCGACCCGCGCGAACAACTGCGGGTAGACACCGATCACGAACGTGACCGTCGCCGTGATCGCGATCGCGCCGGTAAGCGCACCCGGCACCTGGATCGGCGAGCGGTCCTCGGTCACCGGTTCCTTGAACCACATCACACGAATCACACCCGCGTAGTAGAAGAACGCGATCACCGAATTCACCGCCGCGATCACCGCGAGCGAGACGCCCCACGGCCCGCCGGCTTCGAGCGCGGAGCGGAACATCACGAACTTGGCGAACCACCCGGCGACCGGCGGAATACCCGCCAACGATGCCAGGAACATCGTCATCGTCACCGCGAGGACAGGCGACGTCTCGAACAGACCGCCGTAGGACGAGATCTCGGCCGACCGAGTCCGGCGCGCGACGGCGATGACCACCGCGAAGGCACCGAGGTTCATCGCGCCGTAGATGAGGAGGTAGATGACAACTGCCTCGAACGACGTGTCGGCCACGAACGGCTCGCCGTTGGCCTCGGCGATGCCGGCCGCCGCGAACGGGACGAGCATGAACCCACCCTGCGCGATCGAGGAGTAGGCGAGCATGCGGACGATGTTGGTCTGGCGCAGCGCGGCAAGGTTCCCGAGCGTCATCGACAGCACCGCGAGGATCCACACCGGACCCCACCACAGGTCGGCCGCGTTCGGCGACCGGAACCCGAAGAAGATGATGCTGAGCAGCGCCACGAACCCGCCCGCCTTCGACGCGACCGAGAGGAACGCGGTGACCGGAGTCGGCGCCCCCTCGTACGTGTCGGGCGCCCAGAAGTGGAACGGGACCGCGCTGACCTTGAACGCGAAGCCCACCAGCGTGAGGAACATCGCGACCGCCAGCAAGGGCCGCGTCGTCGCGTCAACCGCGACCGCGTCGCTGATCCCCGAAAGCGTCGTCGTGCCGGTGAGGCCGAAAATGATCGACATTCCGTACAACATGATCGCCGACGACAACACTCCGATCAGGTAGTACTTCACGCCCGCCTCGTTCGATTGGCGGTCGTGTTTGCGGAACGCGGCGAGGATGAACGTCGGGATCGAGATGGTCTCGAGCGCGATGAAGATCGTGATGAGGTCGCGCGCCGAGGCCATGACCATGAGGCCCAGCACCGAGGTGAGCAACAGGAAGTAGAACTCGCCGCGGTAGTAGTCGCCCTCGTCGATGTAGTCGACCGACAGGAGAATCGTGATGTACGTGACGACGAGGAAAAACGCCTTCAAGGCCAGCGCGTAGTTGTCGACGGCGTACGCGCCGGCGAACATCTCGCGCGCCTCGTTCTCGTGCGTCGCGAGGCTGACGATCGGCACGAGGGCCGCGAGCACGCCGATCGCCGCGATCCGCGACGTCTGGGTTCGCGACTGGCGCGGGAACGCGAACTCGACGACGAGGACGACGACGATCGTCGCGACGAGAATGACGTCGGGCGCAAGCGCGTGCCAGTCGAAAACGGGATTCATGCGGCTACTCGTGCTCCGCGACCGGGACGGTGTCGCCGCCTTCGTCGCACGTGCTGTCGGCACCGACCTGTTCGGAGATCTTGTCGGTCATGACACACACCGCGTCGTCGGTGACCCCGAACAACAGGTTCGGGAAGATGCCGAGCGCGACGATGAGCAGGAGAATCGGCAGCCAGGCAGTCCACTCGAACGCGTTGACGTCGTGGATTTCCGCGTCGGCGAACTCGGCCTTCGGAGTGCCGAACGCGACCTTGGACAGCATCCACAGCAAGTAGCCCGCGGCGAGCACGGTGCCGACCGCGGCGATGACCATGTACGTGCGGAACGTCTCCTCGGAGAGCGTCGACAGTGGTTCGAACGCCGAGAGAATCGCGGGGAACTCGCCCCAGAAGCCGGCGAGGCCCGGGAGCCCGAGGCTGGCCATGACGCAGAAGCCGAGGATCCACCCCATCTTCGGCGCCTGCGTGAGCAGACCACCCAGGCGTGACATCTCACGCGTGTGGAAGTTGTGCTGCACCGACCCGGCGACGAAGAAGAGCATGCCGGTGATGAGTCCGTGCGCCACCATGCCGAAGATGGCGGCGTTGATGCCGAAACTCGTCATCGTCGCGATGCCGAGCATGACGAAACCCATGTGCGCAACCGACGAGAACGCGATGAGGCGCTTCATGTCGGTCTGCGCGAGGCAGCCGAGGGCGCCATAGATGATGCCGATGACCGCGAGCGCCCCGATGAACGGCGCCCAATCTTCGGCCGCTTCGGGGAGGATGGGCAGCGCGATACGCACGAAGCCGTAGGTACCGAGTTTCAGGAGGATCGCCGCAAGGAGCACCGAACCGACAGTGGGTGCCTCGGTGTGCGCGTCGGGCAGCCACGTGTGGAACGGGAACATCGGAACCTTGATCGCGAACCCGAGGAACATGGCGCCGAAGATCAGCACGGCAGTGCTGTGCGTGAGGTCCTGACCGGCCCAGTCGCTCAACGCGACGATGTCGAACGTGTTCGGGCCCTTGAAGTAGAGCGCAAGGAAACCCAACAGCATCATCGCCGAGCCGAACAGCGTGAACAGGAAGAACTTGATCGACGCGTACTCGCGGTTCGGACCGCCCCACACGCCGATCATGAAGAACATCGGGAGCAGGACGATCTCGAAGAACACGAAGAAGAGGATGAGGTCCTGCGCCACGAACGTGCCGTTCATGCCGACCTCGAGCACGAGCATCAGCACGATGAACGCTTTGGGGTTGTGCGGCTCGGGCCAGTGGTTCCACGAGTAGATGACGCACAGGACGGTGATGAACGCGCTCAGCGCCAGCAGCGGGAGGGAGATGCCGTCGACGCCGATGTGGTACCGGCTGTTGATGACGTTGATCCAGTCGTTGTTGACCTGGAACTGGAGTTGCCCGCTCTTGTCGTAGTCGAAGTCGACGAGGATGCCGACCACGACACCCAACGTCGCCAGGGTCGTGATCAGTGCCACCCACTTGACCGCTTCTTCTTGCGCGCGCGGGATGAGCATGGTGACCACCGCGCCCAGCGCGGGGATGAACACCGCGAGGCTGAGTGCCCACTCGGACCATTCCATCGTGCCCATTCCCCCTCAGGCCGCGATCCACAAGGCGAGGGCGAATACCCCCACCGCGAGGACCAACATGAACGCGTAGAACTGCAGACGGCCGGTCTGAATCTTGCGGACTTCGCTACCAGCGCTGTCGGTGATCGTCCCGATGCCGTTGACCGCGCCGTCGACGACCTTCTGGTCGAGGACGTCGTACGTGAACCGACCGAACACCATCGCGCCCTTGCCTGCGTAGTTCAGGACGTTGTCGATGACGTTCTGGTTGACCCAGTACGTCGCGCGAGCGAGCGGCCCCTTCACGAACGCCACGATGACGTCGGTGTAGAGCACGTCGAGGTAGTACTTGTTGACGAGGAACTGCCTGCCGGTCCGCGCCAGGCCGTTGCGCTCGGACAATCGCTGCGGGCCGAGGCCCCGCCAGTAGTACGCGTAGGCGAGGGCGGCACCGAACAATGCGATCGCGGTCGAGATGAGCGCGAGCATCACGTCGAACTCGTGGTGCTGGAGTTCGACGAACACGTTGGCGTTCGGGGCGGTCCACTCGGTGAACTTGTCGATGTCGAACCACGTCGCGTTGAACAAGCCCGCGAACACCGAGAATGCGGCCAGGACCCACAACGGCGCGAGGATCCAACGGTTGCTCTCGTGCGGCCCGCCGTGGTGCGCGTGGTCGGGGAGCCGGTCGTCCTCGTCGGGCTGGTGCTCGGCTTCGTCGACGTGCGGCGTCGCGTGCGCGTGGTCGCCGCCGCGGTACTCGCCGAAGAAGGTGAGGTAGATGCAGCGGGTCATGTACGCGGCGGTCATGAGCGCGCCGACGGCTCCGACGACGAGGAAGAGCGTGTAGTCACCCTCGCTCGCACCGAGCAGGATCTCGTCCTTCGACCAGAACCCGGCCAGCGGGAAGATACCCGCCAGCGCGGCCGTACCGATAATGAACGTGATGTACGTCTGCGGCATGTACTTGCGCAGCCCGCCCATGTCCTTCTTCATGTCGAACGAGTGGTGCGCGCCCGAGTGGCTGACCGACCCGGCGGCAAGGAACAGCAGGGCCTTGAAGAACGCATGCGTGAACAGGTGGAAGATCGCGGCCGTCCACGCACCCACACCCAGCGCCATCACCATGTACCCGAGCTGACTGATCGTCGAATACGCGAGGACCTTCTTGATGTCGTCCTGCACGAACGCGAGCGCGGCCCCGATGAGCACGGTGATGCCGCCCACCGCGGCCATGAGATTGATATTGGTCTCGCCGATGTTCAGGCCCTCGTAGAACACGGGGTACACGCGGGCACCCAGGTACACGCCGGCGACGACCATCGTCGCGGCGTGGATGAGTGCCGACACCGGCGTGGGGCCGGCCATGGCGTCGGGCAACCAGGTGTGCAGCGGGAACTGGCCCGACTTGCCGATGATCGCGAGCAACAGCGCGGCCGCGCACCAGAACAGCAGCGTGCCGCTGACCGGATTCAGGTAGCCCGCGGCTGACGCGTTGAGATCTTCGATATTGAACGAGCCCGTCCCCGTGCCCTGTTGCACGACGAAGTACGTCATGATCACGCCGCACAACAGGCCGATGTCGCCCGTGCGGGTGGTGAGGAACGCCTTGATGGCGGCGTCGGAGTTGGGTTTCTCCTCCCACCAGTGCCCGATGAGCATGAACGAACACACGCCGACCAGTTCCCAGCCGACGAGCAACATGAGCGTGTTGTCGGCGACGACGAGCAACAGCATCGACGCGGTGAACAGGCTCAGCGCGGCGTAGAAGTACGTAAAGCGCCGGTCACCCTTCATGTAGTCGACGGAGTACACGTGCACCAGCAGCGATATCAGGGTGACGACGAACATCATCATCACCGAGAGACCGTCGATCTGGATGCCG
Source organism: Actinomycetota bacterium (assembly GCA_034408875.1). Lineage (GTDB taxonomy): Bacteria > Actinomycetota > Acidimicrobiia > IMCC26256 > PALSA-610 > JANNHK01. The sequence continues at coordinate 8,901 of JAWXCJ010000049.1, read as the reverse complement.
ACGTGCAGATCGATGCCACCATTCTGGAACCACGTGAACGAGTTGTGCACCGACTCGACGATCGGGCCGTGCTCGCCCTCGGTCGCCTCTTCGCCGATGCGGCCGATGACGGCGCCGAACGCGCCCAGCGCGTGCTCCGTGCCGCCGCCGCCCTCTTCCGCGTCGCCGACCCGCTGGATCCACTGCACCGCCGCACCGCACGCAAGCACGAACGACGAGCCGACGGCCGCAATGCCCATCTCGGAGCCCTTGAACGGCATGCGCTTGCCGAACAACAGGATCACGACGAACGACAGCGCCGGGATCAGCGGCACCAGCCACGCGTTGTCGAGGAAGAACATCGGGTTCCCGCTAGCCCTTCATCGAGTCGACGTCGTCGAGATCGGCACTGTGCAAGTTGCGGTAGATCAGCAGCACGATCGCGAGGCCGACTCCGACCTCGGCCGCCGCGATGGTGAGCACGAACAGCGCGAACACCTGGCCGACGACCGCGACCTCACCGCCCTGAAACGCGCCGAATGCGACCAGGTTGATGTTCACGGCCGCGAGCATCAACTCGATGCTCATCAGCACGAGCACCGCGTGCTTGCGCGTGAGCACACCGTAGATACCGGTCCCGAACAGGAAGGCGCTGAGCAGCAGGAACTGGTTGAGCAGCATCCCTATTTCCCGCTCAGTGGGCCGCACAAGTCGCGGCCTGCGCACCGGTTCGCTGGTCTCGTCGAAGCTGGGTAGATCACGTGGCCGCTCACCTCAGGTCAGTCCTTGCGCGCCAGGACGACCGCGCCGATGAGCGCGCCCAACAGGAGAATGCCCACGACCTCGAACGGGATGATGTAGGTGCGGAAGATCTCGTTCGTGACTTCGTCGGTGCGGGTCGGTGCCGTGAGTTCGATCTTGTCGTCGCCGAACGTGTCGATCAGCAGCGCGCCGAGCACGCCCACGAGGAACACCGCGACAACCATGCCCGGCCAGCGCAGGTCGTTGTCGAGCGATTCCTTCGGGTGCATCGGCGCGCGCGTGAGCATGATGCCGAACAGGAACAGCACGATGACCGCGCCGATGTACACGAGTACCTGCACCCACGCCACGAACTCCTGGCCGAGCAGAATGAACTGCCCGGCGCCGCCCGCGAGGACCACGACGAGATAGAGCGCCGCGTGCACGACGTTCTTGGTGGTGACCACGCCGATCGCGCTCAATGCCATCGGGATCGCGAGGATCCAGAACACGGCGGTCTGCGCGACCTGGATATCGGCGGCGAGCACGGGGCTACTTCTTCGCCTTCTCGGCGCCGAGCTCGAGGGGTTCAGGCTCGGGGACGCCGGTCATCCACTCGCCGAGCTTGTCCTTGTCGTGCAGCAGTTCGGCGATGCGGGTTTCGGAGTATTCGTACTCGGGGCTCCAGAAGAGCGCGTCGAACGGGCAGACCTCGACGCAGATGCCGCAATACATGCACAGCGCGTAGTCAATGTCGAAGCGGTCGAGGACGCTGACGCTGCGGGGCTTGCCCCCTTCGCGGCGCGGCGGGCGCTGCTCCTTGTGGCCCTCGATGTAGATGCACCAGTCGGGGCACTGCCGCGCACACAGCATGCACACGGTGCAGTTCTCTTCCTTCAACGCAATGACACCGCGGGCGCGCGGCGCGGGATCTTCGCGCTCGTGCGGGTACTGCACCGTGACGGCCGGTTTCAGCATCGTCTTCAACGTGATGCCGAGCCCGCCGACCATGCCTTTCAGTTCCTTTTTCAAAACGCCACCTTCAGTACACCCGTTGCGAGGATGTTGATCAGCGCGATCGGAATGAGCCACTTCCACGCGAGCGCCTGGAGCTGGTCCTCACGCAGGCGCGGGTACGTGAACCGGGCCCAGAACATCAAAAACGCGACGAACATCACCTTCCCGAAGAGCACGAGCGGTCCGACGATGTCCCACAAGAGCCGGTTGTCGGCCGGGTCGACGAACGGGACCGCCCAGCCGCCGAGAAACAACGTCGCCGCGAGGCCGGCGAACGCGAACGCGGTGCCGAACTCGCCGATGAAGAAGAACAGGAAGCGAAAGCCCGTGTACTCGACCATGTACCCGGCGACGAGTTCCGACTCCGCGACCGGCATGTCGAACGGCGGCTGTGTGAGCTCGGCCTGGGCGGCGACCATGAACAGCGCGAAGCCCACGAACTGCGTGATGATCAGCGGGAATCCGAGCCCGCCGAAGCCGAAGATCTCGCCGCCGTGCTGGAATGCGACGATCCCCTGCAGGTTCATCGTTTCGGTCTGGATGACCACACCGACGACGGCGAGCACCAACGGCAACTCGTAGGCGATCAACTGCGCGGCGGCGCGGAGCGCGCCGAGCACGGCGTACTTGTTCGCGCTCGCCCACCCGGCCATGAGCACGCCGATGACCGAGAGGCTCGACACCGCGAGCGCGTAGAAGACGCCGACGTCGAGATCGGCGACGACGATGCGCGGACCGGCAGGGATGACCACGAACACGAGGAACGTCGAGAGCACGACGACCGCAGGCGCGAGGGCGAACACGCGCCGGTCGGCCTGCTCCGGCATGATGTCCTCCTTCTGGAGGAACTTGATGCCGTCGCCGACGAGCTGGTACCAGCCGTGGAACCCACCGGGGTCCATCGGACCGAGCCGGCTCTGCATGTGACTCATCATCTTGAGCAGGAACGTGTACCCGAGGATCAGCGCGCCGAGTGGGACCAGCGCCAAGACGATGAGCGTCTTGATGCCGAGTGTCGTCACCCACCCGATGTCCAACGCGAGAACGTTAAACATGGCTCCCTCGCTCACCAATGAGGCTGCGCGAGAGGTGGAATCGCTGCGTCCGCACGGTACTCACCGGTCGATGTCTCCGAGGATGAAGTAGAGACTCGCGAGGATGGTGATGACGTCGGGAACGTATACGCCGCGCAACAGCCACGGCAGGATCGAGACATTGCTGAACGACGCGGAGCGGATCTTCACGCGGAACGGGCCCGTCGCGCCCTTCGACACGATGTAGTAGCCCATCTCGCCCAGCGGGTTCTCGGTGTTGACCCACACCTCGCCCGCCGGGACCTTGATGATGCGCGGCACCTTCGCCATGATCGGCCCGCTCGGCAGCCCGTCGATGAGCTGCAACACCATGCGCGCCGATTCGCGCGTCTCCTGGAGCCGCACCCAGTACCGTGCGAACGAGTCGCCGTCGGGGTGCGTCCACACCTTCCAGTCGAGCTGGTCGTACGGGAGGTGCGGGTTGCCGTCGCGCCGCAGGTCCCAGTCGACGCCGCTGGCGCGCAGGTTCGAGCCCGACACGCCGTACCCGGCACCGAGTTCGGCGGGGATGATGCCGATCGAGCGCGTGCGCTGCTCGAAGATCGGGTTGCCGACCACGAGGTCTTCGAAGGTGTCGCACGACTCGAGCACCTTGGCCATGCACTCGCGCGTGTCGGCGATCCAGCCCCACGGCAGGTCGTCCTTGATGCCGCCGATGCGGTTGAAGTTGGGGTGGAACCGGCCGCCGGTCGAGGCCTCGATGAGGTTGAGGACGTACTCGCGGTCGCGGAACCCGTAGAACGCGGGCGTGATCGCGCCGACTTGCAGGCCCATCTCACCGAGGAACAACAGGAACGTGGCGATGCGCGACAGCTCCGTGAGCGCGGTACGGATCCACAACGCGCGCGGGGGCGCCTCGATGCCCATGAGCAACTCGGCACCGGCGATGAAGGGCACCTCGTTCGCGAACGACGAGAGCCAGTCGATGCGGTTGATCAGCGTCGTGATCTGCGGGTAGGTGCGGAACTCGGTGAGCTTCTCGTAGCCGCGGTGCATGTAGCCGATGATCGGGTCGGCCGCGATCACGCGCTCGCCGTCGAGGCGCACGACGAGGCGCAGCGTGCCGTGGGTTGCCGGGTGCTGCGGCCCGATATTGAGGATCATGTCGCCGGTGTCGAGCTCGACGTTCATCTGCGAGTCGGCGAGGTGCTTGTAGATGGTGGAGTCGACGTCGAACTCCGGCAGCTCTCGGGGAGGAGTAGTTGTCACTCTGCGCTCGCCTCGTCGGCGTCGGCGGCGGCGTCGGCCGCGTCGCCGAGCATGGGCTCCACGTCGACGAGGCCCGGCCACGGTTTCACTTCGCGCGCGAGCAGCGGATAGTCCTTGCGCAGCGGGTTCCCTTCGAACTCGTGCGGCAGGTACAGATGACGCAGGCTCGGGTGCCCGTCGAACACCACGCCGTACATCTCCCACGTTTCGCGCTCGTGCCAGTCGGCACCGGGATACACCCCCACCCACGACGGCAGGCGCGGGTCGTTCTCGTCGACGTCGACCTTCAGCGTCACGCCCCAGCGCTGCCGCTGCGTCGACTCGAGGTGCGCGAACACTTGGAACCGGCCCTCGGATCCGGTGACGCCGTACGTCGTCTCCCGCGGCTGCACCGGGTTGGACGTGTCGCCGCTGCCTTCGTCGGCCAGCGCCGGCGCGGGCATCCAGTCGATCGCAGAGATGAACGAGAGGTAGTCGCACTCGCCCGCGCCCTTGCCTGCCTCCGCGGCGGGCAGCCACGCGTCGCGTCGCACCCGCAGAATCAGCCCGCCGTACGCACCGCCGTCGTCGACGATGCCGTCGCCGAGCGCAGTGCGCAGGCGCGAGAGAATTTCCTCGGCCTGTTCCGTCAGCGCCGGCGGCTGCTCCTCTACGACGTCGGGCGCGTCAGGCGACAACGATCGGCTCCCGTTCGATACCCCGGAAGCGCTCCGCGACGTTCTCGTTCTGGATCATCTGCTGGAGCAACACGATGCCCTGGATGAATGCCTCGGGCCGCGGCGGGCAGCCAGGCACGTACACGTCGACGGGAATGATCTGGTCGACGCCCTTCGTCACCGAGTACGAGTCCCAATAGGGGCCGCCGCAGTTCGCGCACGAACCCATCGAGATGACGTACTTCGGGTCGGGCATCTGTTCGTACAGCCGTTTGATCGCGGGCGCCATCTTGTCGGTGACGGTGCCGGAGATGACGATGAGGTCGGCCTGGCGCGGGCTCGCGGGGAATGGGATGACGCCGAGACGCATGACGTCGTAGCGCGGTCCCGCGAGCGCGGCGCCCATTTCGATCGCGCAGCACGCAAGCCCCCACTGCAACATCCACAGCGAGTACTTGCGGCTGTAGTTCAGCAACCACGAAAGCGGCTTCGGAACGTTGCCCTTGGTGACTAGGCCCACTTGAGCAACCCCTTGCGCCAGACGTACGCGAGCCCGAGCAACAACACGAAGATGAAGATGGTCATCTCGATCAGCCCGAACCACTCGAGGCGCTCGGCGCCGATGGCCCACGGGAAGATGAACACGGCCTCGACGTCGAAGATGACGAACAGCAGCGCGTAGATGTAGTACCGGACGTTGGCCTGGCCGAAGAGGGGCAGCGGGTCGGCGCCCGACTCGTACGTGAGGTACTTGTCCTTCTCCGGGTTCTTGGGTCGCAGCAGGAAGGCCATTCCGAGCATGCCGCCGACCATCCCGAACGCGGCCAGCACGAACACCCCGACGGCCAGGTACTGCCGGTAGTACTCGGTCACGCGCGGCTCCGGACGGGGCTCGGGAGGGAGACGCGCGGAGTATACGCGTGGCCCTTTTTACTCCTGGGAATCGTCAGAGCGGTTTGTGGGCCCGCTCGTGTGCCGGGTAGAGCGCCACCATGAGAATCTCGCACAAGGCGCCCGGCGGACCCGCCGATGTATTCACAATGGAGGGTCGGCTGCCCCGGCGTGAGTCCGGTCCCCGCACGGCTTTTGTCCTGTCCGGCGGGGGAAACCAAGGTGTGGCGCAGGTCGGGATGCTGCGCGCGCTCATCGAACGCGACATCATCCCCGACGTCGTCATCGGGTGCTCCGCCGGCGCACTCAACGGCGCGGCGATCTGTTACGCCCCGAACCTGACCGGCGTCGCCCAACTCGAATCGGTCTGGCTCGCGCTCACCGCCGCCGACATCTTCCCTGGTGGGCGCCTGAGCCGGGCCTGGAACGTGGTCCGGCGGGGCACGCACCTCTTCGGTCGCGAAGGCCTCGATTCGCTCATCGAGCGGTCGTCGGCCGCCCGGAGCTTCGCCGACCTCAGCATCCCGCTGCGGGTCGTCGCGTGCGACCTCGACACCGGCGAAGAAGTGGTGCTGGCCCGGGGCCCGCTCAAGCCCGCGCTGCTCGCCAGCGCCGCCCTGCCCGGCGTGTTCCCGATCGTGCTGCACGACGGGCGGCGCATGGTCGACGGTGGGGTCGTCAACGCGGTGCCGCTGTGGCATGCGCTCTCGGGACCCGTGGACCGGGTGTACGTCATGAACGTGTCGGGCGCGGCCAACGACCGGGTGGAACGCTCCCCGCTCGACGTCGTGATGACGAGCTTCACGCACGCCCGGAGCCAGCGCTTCGAGCTCGAGCTGCGCCACGCGCCGGCGAACGTCGACATCATCGTGCTGCCCCGCCCGCGCGACCCGCGCGACCTGTTCGACTTCTCCGGCGGCAAGGAACTCATCGACGAGGCCCACCGCCTGGTCGCCGAGGTGCTCGACCGGCCTGCGGCGGCGGTGCCGATCGAAGAGGGTCAGCGCTCAGCCCGGATCCGGGCTCGCTTCCGGCGCCGGGCTTCCTGACTCGGGCTCGACGTCGCAGTCGTTGTCGTCGGGCGCCACGACTCCCGCGACGATCTCGTCGGAACGGCACGTCGCCTCCTTGGCGAAGTCGAGCACCCGGCCCGGCACCAGACCGAGGAACAGCACGCCCGCGGCGGCCAGAGTCAGCGCCACGCCGGTTCCGAAGTCGACACGCGTCTTACCCCGCACGATGTCGGCACCGTCCTCGGGCGCGAACATCGCCAGGATGATGCGCAGGTAGACGAACGCGGCGATCGCCGCCGTCAGCATCCCGAGCAGCGCGAGCGGGTACTGCCCGGCGTCGAGCGCGGCGTCGAACACCGACAGCTTGGCGACGAACCCGCCGGTGAGCGGGACACCCGCCTGGGCGAGCAAAAACAACGTCAGCAACCCGGCCAGCATCGGTTGGCGGACCGAGAGCCCGCGGAAATCGGCAAGCGTGTGGTTCTCGTCACCGCCGCGCGCCACGACCGTGACGACCGCGAACGAACCGAACACCATGAGCGCGTACACGAAGAGATAGAAGAGCGCGGCGCTCGCACCCGCGTCGTTGGCGGCCTGGACACCGATGAGGATGTAGCCGGCGTGACTGATCGACGAGTACGCGAGCATCCGCTTCACGTCGGTCTGCACGAGGGCGGCGATGCTGCCCACCAACAGCGACAACACGGCCAGCGCCCACACCGCCGGTCGCCAGTCGGTGCGGTACAGGTCGAAGGCACCGAAGAACACGCGCAGGATCGCCCCGAACGCCGCGGCCTTCGTCGCACCCGCCATGAACGCCGTGACCGGTGTCGGCGCGCCCTCGTACACATCGGGAGTCCACATGTGGAACGGCGCCGCGCCGACCTTGAAGCCGAGCCCGACCAGCAACAGCATGATCCCGAGCACCAGCACGCCGGAATCGAGGATGGTCGTGGTCGCGAGATACTGCGAAATCTTCGTGAGGTTGGTCGAACCCGTCGCGCCGTAGACGAGCGCAACGCCGTAGAGGAACACGGCCGACGAGAACGAGCCGAGCAGGAAGTACTTGAGGCCCGCTTCCTGCGATGTGGCCCGCCGCCGGTCGAACGCAGCCAACACGTACAGGGCGATCGACAGGATCTCGAGCGCAAGGAACACGATGATGAGGTCGTTGGCCGACGCCATGAGCATCATGCCCGTCGCCGAGCACAACATGAGCACGTAGAACTCGGGTGCTTCGAGCCGTTCCCGCCCCAGGTAGCCCGATGCCAACAGGATCGCGAGCAACGTCGCGATGAGCACGACGGTCATCACGAACACCGAGAAGCCGTCGACGGCGCCCATGCCCTCGCTCGCCTCGTACGGCCCCGTGGACGAGAAGGGACCGTCGGCGTCGATCAGGAGCCACTGCACGAACGTGAACGCGCCCGCGCAGATCACGCCGGTAATGGCCATCAACAACGCCAGCGGCCGGATGAGCGGGTTGTGCCGGTAGATGGACCGCACCAGCACGATGAAGAGCGCGGCCGTGAACAACGCGAGTGGCGGCGCGATCGCGAACCAGTCGATCGACGGACTCTCGATCGGAGCCAACTGGGCGAGTAACGTCACGACTCGGGCTCCTCGGCGGCCACGGGGATCGGGGCGTCCTCGGGACACTCGTCGCGGATCTGGACGACGACGGCCTCGTCGTCGTCGGGTGTCGCGGGGTCGTCGGCGACACAGGTGCGCAGCAGCACGGCCTCGACACTCGGTTCGACCCGGTCGAGTACCGGCGCGGGGTAGAGGCCGAGGAACAGCGAGAGTCCGAGCAACGGCACCACCGTGCACAGTTCGCGCAGGTTGATCTCGGGGAGGTCGTTCTCTTCGTCGGGCTCGCCGGTCATCGTGCGCTGCACGGCCCAGAGCAGGTACACCGCGGCGAGAATCACGCCCGTTGTGGCCGCAACGGCGTACCACCGGCTACTGATGAACGTCCCGATCAGCGCGAGGAACTCGCCGACGAAGCCGGAGAAGCCGGGAAGGCCGATCGATGCGAACGCGGCCGCGACGAACAAGCCGCCGAAGATCGGCATGACCTTCCACACACCTCGATACGCAGAGATCTCGTACGTGTGGCGGCGCTCATAGAGCATCCCGACGAGCAAGAACAGTGCGCCCGTCGTGAGGCCGTGCGACACCATCGTGAACACGCCGCCTTGGAGGCCCTCGATCGTGAACGCGAACGTGCCGAGCACGACGAACCCGAGGTGCGCGACCGACGAGTAGGCGACGATGCGTTTCAGGTTGGGTTGCATCGCG
>JAWXCJ010000048.1:0-2503 GCA_034408875.1 Actinomycetota bacterium | reverse complement strand
GTTCCCGACCACGACCCGTTCGGGACGATAACTGCTTCGGACGGGATGCCCGAGACGGTGAGCGGGATCGGGTCGAACCCGACCGTGCCCAGGTCGAGGTTGCCGTCGCCGTCGACCGTGCCCGACACCACGCCGTTGATGCCCGGCAGGGTGACGTCGATCGTCGCGCCGTCGATGAACATCTCGCCGCTGAGCGCGACGCTCACCGGTCCGCTGTTGCCGACGCTTGCTTCTGCGCTCATCACCGACAGGCCGGCGGCCGCGAGGCATCCTGCGGCCAAGGCGGCCGCGAGAACGCGCGTCCTTCTGCTGTTCAAGAGCATTATTGAATGACCCCCCATGCGCGCAGTCGTCGGGACGGGCGCGCAGTCGGATTCAAGGCCATCCAGAACCTGTATGTCAATGCCGGGCTGGGGCCAAAGTTAGAAGAATCTCGTCGTGGGGGTACAGATCAATCGTGTGGGGAAGATCCGTCGGCCAGCACCGCGTGGGGCAGGCACATGTCGTCGTACTCGGCGATCACGATTTGGGCGTTCTCGCCGCAGGCCGGGCAGTTGGGGTCGCGCCGGACCTTGAACGTACGGAAGCTCGTTTCGAGCGCGTCGTACGCGAGCAGGCGGCCGTTCAGCGAGTCGCCCAGGCCGAGCAGCAGCTTGATCGCTTCGAGTGCCTGGAGCGAACCGACGATGCCGGGCAGCACGCCGAGCACGCCCGCCTCGGCGCACGACGGCGCCAACTCCGGCGGCGGCGGTTCGGGCAGCAGGCATCGATAGCACGGGCCGTTGTACGGATCGAAGACCGTCACCTGGCCCTCGAACCGGAAGATCGAGCCGTGCACGACCGGGATGCGCTTGAGCAGCGACGCATCGTTCAGCAGGTATCGGGTCGGGAAGTTGTCGGTGCCGTCGACGACGACGTCGTAGCCGTCGAGGATGTCGAGCACGTTGTCGGCCCCGAAGCGCACGTCGTAGGTGACGACGTCGACGTCGGGGTTGATCGCGGTGAGCGTCTTCTTGGCCGAGTCGACCTTGCGCTCACCGATGCGCTCCATGTTGTGGAGGATCTGGCGCTGCAGGTTCGACGCGTCGACGATGTCCATGTCGACGATGCCGATCGTGCCGACGCCGGCCGCCGCGAGGTACAGCGCGGCGGGCGATCCCAGGCCGCCGGCGCCGAGCAGCAACACCCGTGATGCGAGCAGCTTCTGCTGGCCCTCCTCGCCGACTTCGGGCAACAGGATGTGGCGGTGGTAGCGATTGCGTTGCTCCGGGCTCAGCACCGCGGGCGTGATCCACGCCCGGCCTTCGTTCTTCCAGCGGCCGAACCCGCCGATCATCGACACGACATCGGTGTAGCCGAGGTCGGTGAGCGTCTTGGCCGCGAACGCCGAACGGGTGCCGCCGGCGCAGTACACGATGACGGGTTTTGTCCGGTCCGCGAGCTTGTTCTCGACCTGGCTTTCCAGGTGGCCGCGCGGGATGAACACGGTGCCGGGGATCATGCCCTGCTCGTACTCGTCGAGCTCGCGCACGTCGAGGAAGGTGGCGTCGCCGAGCTGCGCCTCGGCGGCGGCGGGGTCGATCTCGCGGATGTGCTTCTTGGTCTGCGTGAGCAGCTCGCGGAAGCCGGGCATGGCACTCCTCCGGGACCCCGATTGGGAGCTAAATCCTACCAGCTTGGTCGGGATTCCCCAACGGTCGTGGCCCCGATTCTGTTCCCCGGCTACTTCGTGACCACCACCGAGGCCGTACCGACGTTGCCCTCGTTGTCGAACGCCTTCACCACGATCGTGTGCGGCCCCGGTATCACGGCGTTCGGGGCCATGTTCCACCTTTTCACGACGCTCGCTCTGCTGTTGCGGAGCACACGTTTTCCGTCGATCCACACCTCCATGTTCTTCACCTTGCCGTCGTCGGTCGCGTGGGCGCGGATCTGGACGATCCCGGTTTCCGTTCCCGCTGCGGGGGAGTCGATGACGACGGTCGGCGAGATCACCGGCGGAATCGGGATCGCGCCCGGCATCTCGGCGTACGGGTTCCAGCACGACCGGTCGACGGCGCCGGCGGGTGTCGTGCGGCGACCGAACGCGATGTCGCCCTCCGCGGGCCAGCGGAACACCGCGTTGTCGCCGGAGCGCTTCACCTCGAAGTACACGCGCTTGCACAGCTGGGTGTTCTTCGCCATCGGGTAGAGGCCGTTCCAACTGCCGTTCCATGTCGTGCCCGCTTGCAGCGAAAGCGGCCGGCGTTGGCCGTCGACGATCGCTTCGACGCTCACGGGCGCGCGGCGGTCGTAGTCGTAGTAGTTCACGAGGAACTCGTAGTCCCAGTTCGCGGCGTTGAGAACCTTCGGGTCGAGCACGGCGGCGGCAGGAACCGCGGGATACGCACGCTGCGAAATCATGCTGCGGATCCCGAAGTCCTGGGTGGCGTACTCGAATCCGTCGCCCTCGGAGGCGATGTCGAACCCGGCGCCGAATTCGTTGAAGGAACCGGAAAGGATG
>JAWXCJ010000047.1:0-13961 GCA_034408875.1 Actinomycetota bacterium | reverse complement strand
CGAGCACGATCGAATCGCTGACGCGATACGGGAAACCGTTCCCATCGACCATCACGGGCTCAGGCGCGATCCCGACCTCGAAGACGAGGATCCTCCGACGAGCAGCATGCCTCCGTCGGCGTTCGCGAAGGCTGCGACGCACTTGACGATCGTGTCGCGCACCTCCCGTCGCGCGAGCGGCTTTGGCGACTTCCCGCTGCGTTCCCAGGCCGACTTGAACTCCAGGAACTGGCCCTCGGGTTGATCCCGGATGAGGGCCTCCAGCTCGGACGGGGAGATGAGAACGGCCACCGCTACGCGCACCCCGTATGAACGCGCATAACTCGCGCATAACTGTCATAACCGGAGGCCCGCGGCGTTACCTCGTCGCCCATCAAGATCCGAAGGCCATCGAGTTTTTGCCAGTCACCGTCGAGGGCGAGGAGCGACCCGATTTCGAAGTACCCGGTTGCTATGTCGAAGGAACGAGCGAGGTCGCACCACTCGCGCAAGTAGTCGAGCCCTGAGCGACCTCCGGGCGAGTTGTCGACAATGAAGAGCGGGCCGTCGGTCATTGAGGCGCGCTCGAGATCGCGGTGTTCGCGCTCATTGCTTGGCGCCCCCACGATTGGTCGCCTTCATCCACGAGACGATCTGAGAACGTAGCCACAGCCTGGGACGTCCCGCACCGAGATCGAGCACTGGTTTCGGCATGTGGTCGTACCGGTGTTGATACGTGCTCACGCTGTTGGGATGAGAGAGGCCGAGCAGTTCTGCGACGCCGCGGGCATCGATCAGATTCTCGGTGTCGACCCTGGGCACGCGGTCAGTCTAAGGGTGTTGACATTCTCTGTCGAGTACGAGTAGTCTAATCCCTTAGACAATCAGCGCACGCACACGACGAAGAACGGCAAGACCACCGTCAACTGGTACGTCGTCATCGACTCGGGCCGCGACGAGCAAGGCCGACGCCAGCAGAAATGGCACGGCTCGTACCGCACGCGCAAGGACGCAGAAGTCGCGAAAGCGAAGTTCGTGAGCGACGTGCACAACGGCACCTACGTTGCGCCGACAACGCGCACGTTCGCCGAGTGGGTGCGCGACAGCTGGCTGCCGACAATTCTGCGGTGAGCGTCGGCGACGAGGGCCCGGTAGATCGCCTTCGCGATCTGCCGCTTGAGGGCCCGCATGGGTTCGGTTCGGCTATCGCCGGCGGCGCGGCTTGGACATGTGCGGCAAGATGGATCGCGTTGTTGAGTTGGCGGTTGCCGCGGCGGGAGAGTCGATGACGAACTACATCACCGCTGGACGCCGCGATTGGAGCGGTGCCCGCGTAGCTTGCGAGGTGGTCGCTGCTCGGGAAGCGGCTGATGTTTCCGATGTGTGAGAGCGATGACCACGAGCGGCACCGATTCGGCAATCGCCGCGACGGCGAAGACCGCCATCGACGCGACGACCGGCGCCGTACCGGCGAGGGCCGCCGGGAGTTCGCCGGGAGCGGTGACGATCTCGACCGCGGCGAAGGCGCCCCGAAGTCGGAACCCGACCAAGGAGAATCACCCGCGCTCGAACTCCGTGGGTCCGCCCGTTGAAGTACGAGATCCGACGCAGTTACGCGTCGGATTCGCCGGCGGCTGCGAACAGCAACTCCACCGGATCACGACGACGCGCCTGAGCGAGCACGTCGTGCTCCCGCCAGTCCGCCGACGGACCCGGCCGTGTTGGCCGCCCGTAACCACTACCCGGCCGTGTAAGCACAGGCCGACTTGTTCCTCCGTGCGCAGGGCGTCGCGTCATCGCGACACCCCAGGCATCCGCCCAGTGATCATGCCCTGTTACCCCCACATCGCCGCCCGGCGTGGGTGCTTTCGCCCCTGCTCCTGCACCTTCTCGGAACCGTCACACTGAGCGGTTATCCAGCCACTACAGATGGGTACGGAGTGAGAAGGTAAAACGGACGATAAACGCTACGCCGCGTGCTGACAAGGGTACGCAAGAGGCATGTTTAGCCATCCCCAAGAACTAGCAACGATTGTAGTTCATACCGCTTCGGGTGGAATGACCAAATGATGGAAGGTGGACATTCGCGCCGACCGTAGCGCGGAAACGGACCGGAAGTGCACGCCGTCACATCACGGTACGTGGGAGTAAGTGGCGCGCTGACCTGCCTATCCCTCGGGTGACAGGCGCTTGGCCTCGGCGGCCAACTCCGCGACCGTCCAGCGGTCGCCCTTGTCGATGCTCTCGGCCGACTTCCACGACGCCACCCGCTGCACCTTGCCGGCCTGCACCATGAAGGTCTCGCCCGTGATCGGGCAGTCCTCGGTGGCGAGGTAGGCGACAAACGGCGAGACGTTGGCCGGGTCCCAGGCGTCGAAGCCCTCGTCGGGCGCCTTCACGATGTCGTGAAGGCCCGGGGTCGCCTCGGTCAGGCGGGTGCGCGCGGCCGGGGCGATGGCGTTCGAGCGCACGCCGTACCGCACCAACTCCTTGGCGCACACCTGCGAGAGGGTGGCAATGCCCGACTTGGCCGCGTCGTAGTTGGCCTGGCCGGGATTGGCGTAGAGGCCCGAGGTCGACGAGGTGTGGATGATCGAGGCCTTCATCTCCCGGCCGGCCTTCGTCTGCTCGCGCCAGTAGGCGGCGGCGTGGCGGGTCGGGCAGAAGTGGCCCTTCAGGTGCACGTTGATGACCGCGTCCCATTCGGCTTCGGTCATGTTGATGATGACCCGGTCGCGCAGGATCCCGGCGTTGTTGACCAGCACGTGCAGGTCGCCGAACGCGTCGACCGCTTGGCGCACCATCCGGGCGGCACCGTCCCAGTCGGCCACGTTGTCGCCGTTGACGACGGCTTCGCCGCCCATGGCCTTGATCTCTTCGACGACTTCCATCGCCGGGCTCTGGTCGCCGCCCTCGCCGCGCATGTCGCCGCCGAGGTCGTTGACGACGACCTTGGCGCCTTCCGCGGCGAAGAGCAGCGCGTGCTCGCGGCCGAGGCCGCGCCCGGCGCCGGTGATGATCGCGACCCGACCGTTGAGTGCACCCATGACGATTTCCCCCGAGCTCGATTGCAGACCGGGAGATGCTACGGGAGGAGTCGCCTACCCGTTGCCGCCACCGGGCTGCTGGCGCACGGTGACCGTCGAGCCGCGTTTGGCCATCGATCCCGCGTCGGGGTCCTGGAACTGGATGGGACGACCGGCGCGGTACTGACCCTCGAACACCACGCCGAAACCTGCCGCTTCGAGCATCGCCGTCGCGTCGTCGAGCGTCTCGCCGCTCACGTCGGGCACCGCGACGAGGTCCTGGCCCTTGCTGACCACGACCTGTACCGGAGACTCGAACGGCGCCTCGACCGCGGTTTCGGGCGCGGTGCCGATGACGGTGTCCTTGGCGACCTCGTCGGAAAACTCGTCGACTCGTTGCACCTGGAAGCCGACGGCGGTGAGCGCGGCCTGGGCGTCCTCGAACGACATGGCGCGCACGTCGGGCACGGCGACGGGCGCGTGGCCCTTGCTGATGACGACCCGCACCAGACTCTCGGGCGGGACCTGTTCGCCCGCGGCGGGATCGATCGACGCGACGACGTCGACGGGGACGTCGGCGTTGAACTCCTGCACCGGTTCGGCGCGGAGTCCGGCCTCGGCGAGCATCGTCTCGGCCTGGGCCCAGGAAGCGCCGACCACGTTGGGGACGTCGACGGGCGCGGGGCCGGTCGAGACCACGACGCTCACAGTGTCCGAGCGCGTGGACTCCCCGCCGGCGGGCTCCTGGTCGATGATGGTGCCCGCCGGGTCGGGTGCATGCTGTTCGCTGACGACTTCGAGTTCGAGATCGACGGTTGCGGCCAGCGCCTGCGCGTCCTCGAGGGTGCGGCCCACGACGCCGGGCACTTCGACTTCGGTGCCGCCGACCCGCGTGAGTGCCAGGGCCGCGACGGCGATCGCGATCACCAGCACCACACCAACCACGAAGGGGACGATGCGCCGGCGTTCGCCGGTCATGCGCATGTCGACGGGGATGGCTTCGATGATCAAGTCGTCGGAGGTGTCGCCGGCGTCCTGGTCGAACAGCGCGGTCGACGCTCCCGGCGCGCGGTGCGCTTGCGTGGGGTCGGAATCGGCCCGGTCGGCCATGCCTGCCAGTCGCAACGGTGTCGGTGGCGGCAGCGACTCGGCGACGTCGGAGAGCGCGGCGCGCATCGTGGCCGCGTCGGGGTAGCGCTCGTTGGCGTCGATGCGCCCGGCGCGTTCGATGACCGGTCCGAGCGGGCCGACTTCGTCCGGTGCCGTCACCGGTCGCATCGTGCGCGCGCTGAGCATTCCGAGCGTCGTGTCGGCCGAGAACGGCACCGACGCGGTGACCGCTTCGACGAGCACCAGCGAGAGCGCGTACAAGTCGGAACGCGCGTCGAGTTGTGAGCCGGTTGCCTGTTCGGGCGACGCGTACCGGGCCGTGCCGAAGACCGCGCCGTGCGGTTCGGTCCAGCTCGCCTCCGCGAGCGCGCGCGCGAGTCCGAAATCGGCCACCCGCACGATGCCGTGTTCGTCGAACAACAGGTTCGCCGGCTTCACGTCGCGGTGCAGGATGCCCCGCGCGTGCGCGTACTCGAGCGCCGAGGCGACATCGCGCGCGACACGCGCCGCCTGCGGAATCGTCAGCAGGTTGCCCTCGTCGAGCATCGACCGGAGGCTGCCGCCCGAGAGCAGCTCGAGCACCATGTACGGCATCTCGTCTTCGCCCCAGTCGTGGACCGTGACGATGTGCGGGTGGTGCAGCGACGCCGCGACCTGCGCCTCGGCCCGGAACCGGCGGAGGAAGGCGTTGTCGTCGGCGAGTGCCGCGTGAAGGACCTTGACCGCGACGCGCCGCTGGAGCCGGGTGTCCTGCGCGACGTACACGCGTCCGCTGGCGCCCGCGCCGACGGCGGCTTGGAGCACGTAGCGGCCGGCGAGCACACGGCCCGCGAGGTCACCGACGACGCTTCCGGGCATGCGTAAACCGTAGTGGCGGACACCCGTCCGGCCACGGCACGGGCCGTTCGTGCACGGTCCGGTACGGTCGGTCCGTGCAGTTACGTCCCCCGCAGCACCCCGGTCGGGTGGCCATTGTCGGCGTCGGCGTGGCACTTGCAGCCACATTGGTGGTGGTCGCGGGGACGGCGACCGACACATCTCAGGGCGGGAACACGCGGCCCACGGCGATCGAGGTGTTGCTCCCCGAAGAGGGCGCGGTCATCCGCGCGCAGGAGAGTGTCGGTGTCGACCTGCGCGACGACCTCCGCGGCGCGCTCATCGTCGACGGCAACCGGATACCCGAAGACCAGTACACGACGAACCCGGGGTTGGGGATCTACGAGTTCCGTCCCGGACCCAACCAGGAGTTCCGCGAGTTCGAACCGGGCACGCACGAGATGCAGGTCGAGTTCTGGCCCGTCGAACTCACCGAAGAGCAGGCGCGCGAGCAGAACAAGGTCGGCGCCTTCGCCTGGACGTTCAAAGTCAGCTAACGCTCGTTCTTGCGTCCACAGATCCCCGGCACGGGAACCTAATCCGACGGGCCCCGTTCGAGGAGAGCGTCGAACGCGTCTTCGTCGAGGATTGCGACACCGAGTTGCTCGGCCTTGGCGAGCTTCGAGCCCGCGCTGTCGCCGGCCACGACGTAGCTCGTCTTCTTCGAAACACTCCCCGTGACTTTGCCGCCCCGGGCTTCGATCGCGGCCGCGGCTTCGTCCCTGTTCCGGCGATCGAGTGTGCCCGTGAGCACGAACGTCAGGCCGCGCAGCGTGGCCTCCGCTTCGGCGATCTCGGCCACGGGCTCGCCGGTCAGGTTGACGCCCGCGGCGCGCAGTCGGGTGACGAGCCGCGCGTTGCGGTCGATGCCGAACCAGCTCGCGATGCTCTGCGCGATCGTCGGGCCGACGCCCTCGACCGCGACGAGCGCGGCTTCGTCGGCGTGCATGATCGCGTCGATGTCGGCGAACCCGCGGGCCAGAGCCTGCGCCGCGGTCGGGCCGACGTGGTTGATGCCGAGGCCGACGAGCGCGCGCCACAGCGGGCGGGGCTTCGACGCCTCGATCGCTGCGACGAGCAGTTGCGCGGATCGTTCGCCGATCCGGTCGAGCGGCACCAGCAGTTCGACGGTGAGGTCGTAGATGTCGGCCGCGTCCTGGGCCAACCCCGCGTCGACGAACTGGCGCACCCGTTCCTCGCCGAGCCCTTCGATGTCGAGCGCACCGCGGCCGGCCCAGTGCACGAGGCGCTGCACGCGCTGGGCGGGGCAGTCGACGTTGACGCAGTGGTGGTTGGCCTCACCCTCGACGCGCACCAACGGCTCGCCGCAGACCGGGCACTCCTTCGGGAACTTCCATCGCTTCGCGTTCGCGGGTCGCTTGGCGAGCACCGGGCCGACGACTTCGGGGATCACGTCGCCCGCGCGGCGCACGATGACTGTGTCACCGCGGCGCACGTCCTTGCGCTTGACGTCGTCCTCGTTGTGGAGCGTGGCCTGCGCGACGGTCACACCGCCGACGAATACGGGCTCGAGCTGGGCGAACGGTGTCGCGCGACCCGTGCGTCCGATGCTGACCAAGATGTCGTTCAGGATCGTGGTTTTCTCTTCGGGCGGGAACTTGTACGCAATCGCCCAGCGTGGCGCGCGAGCGGTGACGCCCAACTCTGTGCGCTGGCGCAGGTCGTCGACTTTTGTGACGACGCCGTCGATCTCGTAGCCGAGTGAGTACCGCTGGGCCTCGATCTTCTCGCAGAAGCCGTAGACACCGTCGAGGTCGGAGAACGTCTCGATGTGCGGGTTCACCGGGAACCCGAGATCGGCGAGCCACGCGAGCATCTCTCTGTGCGTGCGCAGGTCGGGCCCGCCTTCGCGCACGCCGATCTGGTAGCAGAAGATGGCGAGATCGCGTGATGCGGTGACGTTCGGGTCCTTTTGGCGCAACGCGCCCGCGGCCGCGTTTCGGGGGTTCGAATACAGCCGGTCTTCGGCTTCGGCCTGGCGGCGGTTCAGCTCTTCGAACGAGGTCAGCGGCATGTAGACCTCGCCGCGCACTTCGAGCGACACTGGTTTGGAGCCCTTGAGGCGCTGCGGAACTTGCGCGATGGTGCGGAGGTTCGCGGTGACGTCTTCACCCGTCCGGCCGTCACCCCGCGTCGCGCCGACCGTGAGCCGGCCGTTCTCGTACTGGAGGGAGACCGCGAGTCCGTCGAGCTTCGGTTCGGCGACGAAGGTGATGTCGTCGGTGACGAGCCGCACGAGACGCGTGCCCCACGCGGCGAGATCGTCCCGCGAGAACGCGTTGTCGAGCGACAGCATCGGCATCCGGTGCTCGACCGCGGCGAACGTCGAAGCCGGACGTCCACCCGGCCGTTGGGTCGGTGAATCAGGCGTGACGAGGTCCGGATACTCGGTCTCGATCGCGCGCAGCTCGCGGACGAGGTCGTCGAACTCCGCGTCGGCGATCTCGGGATCGTCGAAGACGAAGTACCGCTCGGTGTGGTACTCGATCTGCTCGCGCAGTTCTTCGACGCGAGCGGCTCGGTCGGGCGGCGCGGTCACGCCGGTGAGGCTATTACGCGCCGACTGCGAGCTTGGTGGCGGCAGCCTGATCGTGCACGCGGTTGCCGAGTTCGCGCGCGAGGAGCATCGCCCGTTCGGCTTGACTCGTTCCGTGGCCCGCCAGCCCGCACGCGGGCGCGACGAGCGCCTGGGTGCGCAGGCGCACCGGATCGCACCCCCGCCGAGTCAACTCGCACCAGGCGTCGAGCAAGTTCTTCCACAGCGGCGCCGGATGCTCGCCGATCGGGCGGTGCGTCGGCACCGCGCCCCAGGCCACCCAGCCGCCACCGTCGATGAAGCGGCACAACGAGATGGAGTCTTCGACGCACAGCGCGTCGACGTCGAAGTGCACCACGTTGGGCCCGGCGGCGAGCGCGATACGCAGATCGCCGGTACCGCACACGTGCACACCGGTCGTGCAGGCAGGCGCGGCGAGCGCGGTGGACAACATGTCGGTCGCCATCTCTCGGTCGAGCGGCGGGTCGTCGTTGTTACGCCAGCGAACGAGTGCCGGTTCGTCGAAGAACAGCACGAGCGCAGTGTTCGGCAGCCGGGCCGCGAACAACTCCTCGACGGCGCGGGCGTTGGCCCGTGCGACTCTCGCGGCGAACGGAAACGCAGCCTCGGCGGGTACCCCGGCTTCGGTGAACGCGGTTCCGAGTGTGAGCGGTCCGGTGACTTGCGCCTTCGCCCGGCGCGGCGGCTGCGCCTCGGCGGTGTCGACGAACGCGAGCAGGCCCGCGTGTGCATTCGCGTCGATGCGCGGCTCGACACTTCGGGCCGGGTCGAACGCGTCGTCGACGCGCACGTGACCGGCGGCATCGACGGACATTCCTTCGATGCCGAACGTCGCTTGCGCGATCAACAGTTCGAGCGGACTCCGACACGGAAGCTGCGGCACGGCCGGCAAATCGGGCAGGCACCGGAGCACGAGCGCGGCCGCGGCGTACGCGTCGCGATGCGGAAGGCTGCCGATCCCGGTGGCTATCCCTGCGGCGAGCGCGGTCGAGGGCATGAAGGTTCGTAGTATACGAACGCTTCACCAACACCCACGAAGCGGAGCGCGGTGCCGGGCGGTTTGATTGTGCCGATGAGTTTCCCAGTGAGTTTGCTCGCATGAGATTCATTTGGTGCGCGCGTGTCGCGTGGGCCGTGCTGCCGCTGACCGCGGGCGACGCGCTGGCGGCCGCGCTCGACGACTGGTCGCGCGCGCCCGCGCTGCTCGCCGCCGCCTGCTTGTGGTCGGCGTGGGCCGTTGGACTCATCGCGCTGCTCGCACCCCGGCCCTGGGGCCTCACGGTGCTCCGTATCGTTGCGCCCGCGGCCGTCGGCGCCGCAGTTACGGCCGCCTTCTCCGCGTCGGGTACGAGCGCGGCCCTCGCGATCGGGTCGACCTTCGTCGCAGCTGTCCTCGCCCTGTCGGCACCCGTCACCGAAGCGGCCGGAAATGCTCTCGTCTACGGCGACGAAGCCCGCTTTGCCCTGCGCATTCCGACCCCACTGCTGCTCGCGCCGGTGCCGCTCGCCATCGCGTTCGTCGTCGGTGCGGTGAGCGGTCCGCTGTTCCTCGCGGCGGGCTGGTACGTCGCCGGTGCGATCGTGTGCGTCGTCGGGATCCCGCTCGCGTTCGTATTGGTTCGCTCGCTGCACGCACTCGCGCGTCGCTGGCTCGTGCTCGTCCCCGCCGGACTGGTCGTACTCGACCCGCTCACGCTGGCCGACCCCGTGCTCATTCGGCGCGAACTCATCGTCGCGCTCGGGTCGCGTGCGCCGGAAACGTCGGCAGTCGTCGATCTGCGTCTCGGCACACGCGGCGGATCGGTTGCGATCACGACCCACGAGCCCATCGAGCTGGTCCGCCGGTCCGGGCGCGCCGAAGCCCGCATCGTTCCTGCGCTCGTCGTGCTCGTCTCGCCGTTGCGGACCGCGGCGCTTCTCGAAACCGCAGCCGCGCGCCGTATCCCCGTCACCTGACTCAGGTGGCGATACCGCCGCCGAGCAGTACGTCACCGGCGTAGAACGCCACGACCTGACCCGGCGCCACGCGAACGTGAGGTTCCACGAACCGCACAGTGCACCCGTCGACGAGCGCGGAGGCGGGTTCGCCGTGCGCGCGCGCCTGCACCTCGACCGCGCCGGCGGGGGGCGCGAGATTCCAGGTCACGTCGCGCATGGTCAGTGAGTCGCGCAACAGGTCGGCGCGGGGACCGATCGTGATGTCGCCCGAACCGGCGTCGATATCGACGACGTACTGCCGCTCCCCCACCGCTACCGCGAGACCGCGCCGCTGCCCGATGGTGAACGCGTCGATGCCGTCGTGGGTTCCGACGACACCACCGGCGCGGTCGACGATCGCCCCGGGCCGCCGCGCAATGCGGTCGCCCAGGAAGGTTTCGCGCCCGCCACGCGTGATGAAGCACACGTCCATGCTCTCGGCCTTGGCCGCGGTGCGGAGGTCGAGGGCCGCGGCCCGCGCGCGTACCTCGGCCTTGGTGATTTCGCCGACCGGCAACAGCGTGCAGGCCAGCTCGGCCGCGCCGAGCATGTAGAGCACGTAGGACTGGTCCTTGGCCCGGTCGGCGCCACGCCCGATCGCGAGTCCGGCCGGCGCCGCGACGACACGGGCGTGATGGCCGGTCGCGACGGCGTCGTAGCCGAGTTGCATCGCACGCGCGAACAACCGGCCGAACTTCATGGTGCGGTTGCACTCGACGCATGGGTTCGGCGTCGTGCCCGCCGCGTAGGCCTCGACGTACGGTGCGACGACGTTGGCGCCGAAGTCGTCGGAGAAGTTGAACACGTAGTGGGGAATGGCGAGTTGGGCCGCGACGCGGCGTGCGTCCTCGACGTCGGAGACGGAGCAACAGCCCGAGTCGCTCACGCCGCCCCACAGCTTCAGCGTGACCCCGGTGACGTCGTGACCCTGTTCTTGCAGCATCGCGGCCGCGACGGAGGAATCGACGCCCCCGCTCATCATCACCATGACACGCCGCCCGGCCGTCACGACGTCGATGCCGTTCGCAGCATCTCCACCGCCTCGGGGACGACCGAGAGTGCCAGGTCGACGTCGGCATCGGTCGACGCGTACCCGAGGCTGAACCGCACCGACGACAGCGCCCGATCGCGATCCATCCCCATTCCGAGGAGCACGTGCGACGGGTCGATCGACCCCGAGCTGCACGCCGAACCCGACGCCGCGTAGACGTCGCGTTGGTCGAGCGCGACGAGCAACGCCTCGGCCTCGACTCCGGGAAACGCGGCGTGGATCACGCCCGCAACGCGCCGGTCGTGATCGCCGTTCGCCACGAAGCGCGGCACCGAGCGCGCAAGCCCGGCCTCGAGCCGATCCCGCAACTGCCGGATCCGCGCGACCTCGTCGGCGCGGCGCTCGTCGGTGACGCGCAGCGCGGTTGCGAACCCGACCGCGCCGGCGACGTTCTGCGTACCGGCCCGCCGGTCGCGTTCGTGCCCGCCGCCCTCGACGAGCGGAACCAGCACCGTGTCGCCGCGCACCACGAGCGCACCCGCGCCCTTCGGGCCGCCGAACTTGTGACCCGAGATCGCAACCAGATCGGCGGCCGACGCGTGGACGCTCAGGTCGAGCCACTGCGGCGCCTGCACCGCGTCGGTATGCAAGACCGCACCCGGCGCCCGCTCGCGAACCAGCGCCGCGACCTCGGCCAGCGGCTGCACAGTGCCCGTCTCGTTGTTGACGAGCATCACCGACACGACGGCGGTGCGCTCGTCCAGTGCCGCGCCGAGCGCGTCGAGGTCGAGAACACCCGACACCTGTGCGGCGACACGCACGACACGGAATCCCTCGCGCTCCAATCGGCCGCACGCGCCGAGCACCGCCTTGTGCTCGATCGCGGTCGTCACGATGCCGTCGCGCCCGTCCCGATCACGGGCGGCCCACGCCGCCCCTTTGACGGCAAGGTTGTCGGCTTCGCTCCCGCCCGCGGTGAACACGATCTCGTGCGGCTCGGCACCGCACGCGGCCGCGACGACTTCCCGCGCCTCTTCGAGCGCGGTCTTGGCGACCCGTGACGCGGCGTGCGAGCCCGACGGATTGGCGAAGCTGTCCGCGAAGAACGGACGCATCGCCTCGACGGCCTCGGGCCGCATCGGGGTTGAAGCGGCGTGGTCGAGGTACGCGATACCGACAGGCTAGTTGGAGGTGGGCTACTCCGTGACGACGCGGAACGTGGCGATGATCTGGTCGAGCGCTTCCGCGTCGGCCTCGGTGACCACCTGGACGATCACGGCTGCCGTGAACTCGCCGCCCGGTGGCGCCGCACCGATGACGACAACGACCGAACCGTTCGGCCCGCACTCACTCCAGTATTGGATCTGGCCGGTGTACGCCGCATCTTCGTAGGGCTGCGGACCGTCAGTCACGCACGACTCGGCGAAGTCGAACAGCGCGACGACCTCCTCGGGCAAGTTGGCGCCCGATGTGTCGACGATGAAGGTCATCCCCGGAGTGTCGAACGTGTTGGAGTAGCCGTCGATACTCGGCGCGGCGGTGATCTGCGGCAACCCGCTCGTCGGGTCGGCACCGGTCGAGCGCTCGGCCCACGCGGTCGGTACGTCGACCGCGAGATCACCCGTGTCGTCGGTTACCGTTTCGTACTCGTACGCGGTACCTGCTTCGAGCGTTCCGCCCGACTCCTCTTCGACTTCCGCGACGAGCGACTCCGACGGTTCGAGTTCGTCGCCGTTGAACTCGCCGGTGAGCCGGACGCCTTCGTTGTACCGAAGCACCTGCACGGTGAGCACGTCTTCGGGGTCGTGCGAACGCAAGATGTCGCAGTAGTCCTTCATCGTGCCGTCGGTCGCGAGCGGAAGACCTTCGATCTTCTCGATGATGTCTCCGGGCTGGATGCCGGCTTCGGCGGCGACGCTGCCCGACGTCACCGACGCGACCCAGACACCGACGACGCCCTCCTCCTCGAAGAACACCGCCTGCGGGTTGATGCCGAGCGCGAGCACGTCTTGTTCGTTCGCGAGGTCCTTCACGATGTCTTCGGCGAGGCCGGACGAGATGGCAAGGAACTGGTTCGTGCCGGTGCCGGGGTTGTTGGTCGCGTAATTGACGCCGACGATGGTGGCGTCCTCGGCATTGAGGAGCGGCCCGCCCGAGTTGCCGGGCTGGATGTTGGCGTCGTGTTCGATGGTCGACGCGACCGACGCCCACGGCATCTCGCCGTCGGCCTCGGCCTTCGAGACGATGCCCGACGTCATCGTGAACTCGGGGTCTCCGAGCGGGAAACCGGCCGTGCGGATCGCGAGCCCGGTGTCGGCGTCTTCGTTCGACCACGCGAGGAACGGATAGCCGTCGCCCTCGAGGTCGATGACCGCCAGGTCGTTGCACTCCGAGACACCGAGCACCTTGGCGCTCACCGGGTCTTCTTCGCCGCCGACAAAGACTTCGAGCGACGCCGATCCGGCGACCACGTGGTTGTTCGTGACGACGATGCCCTCGTCGTTGAGGATCGAGCCGCTCCCGGAGCCGGCGCCGGTCACGACCTGCGCCTCGCTGAGCACGTCGCCGGGCTCGACGAACGTGCCCTCGGCGACGATCTGCACGACGGCCGATTCGACGTCGGCGATGTCCGTGACGGCGCCCGCACCGTCGGCGTCGTCGCCCTCGCTCGCCTCGGTCGGGTCCGGGCCCTCGGCGTCGTCATCGTCGTCGCCCCCTCCTCCGCATCCGGCGGCGGTGAGCGCCAACACCAGCGTCAGGGCGGCGAATCGATTCCATCGCTTCATGCGACATTCCTCTATCTCGACATTCGGGTGCACAACGTTCGGTTGGCGCAGTCTGGCACGCCCCCTCTCGCCCCGAGAGGCGCCGACGACCGGGAACCAACGAAAGACCCGGGTCGTTGGGACCGATGACGAGGCGTAGTTGTCTCACCCGAAGGGGATACTTCAGACATGAGCGAGCGGAGGCACGCCAACCAGTCGCCGGTCCAGCTCCGTCTCCTACCCGGAGACCGCGAGAAGCAGTGGCGGCTCGACGAGATCACCCGCACGACCGGTCGCCGGGGCGTCGCCGAAGCGCGCGACATCCTGCGCCGGGCCCGGCCCCCGGAACCCGCCCGCCGGGCGTCCTAATTCGCCCTGATCACGGCTGAAAACTACATACAGCCATGATTGACCGGCGTTCCCTGCGTCATTAGGGTCCGAGCGCGGCAAGGAGCCGCAGGGTCTTCAGGGGGGAACGCGATGAGTCCGAGGATGGGAATTCGACGGCGGCGGCGCGCGCGTATTGCCGGCGCCACGCTCGCGGTGTGTCTGGCCGCCGGTGCGGTCGGCATGAATCTCGGCGCTGGCGCGGATGTCGGACCGAGCGGCGCGATCACCGTGACGTTCAGCAACGGCCAGCTCTTCACACCGGCCGGCAT
>JAWXCJ010000046.1:0-4021 GCA_034408875.1 Actinomycetota bacterium | reverse complement strand
TGCCGGTCGACGAGCACGACGTCGACCGTTTCGTTGCGCAGCTTCTTCGCGCACTGCAAGCCGCCGAAGCCACCACCGATGATCACGACGCGGGGCACGAACACCCAGGCTAGGTCGCTACGGTTGGGCGACAACGTACGGGGGCGAGCATGCGACGGTCGAACGTCATTCGATGCCTGGCGCTCGTCGCGGCCGTCGCCGCCGGATGTTCGGGCGGTTCCGGCGACGTCGTCGGGCCGACGTCGGTTCCGGAGACGGTTGCAACGACTGTCCCGGACGCCGCGGCCGGTCTGGAGTGGACGCCGCCGCTCACGGAGCTGGGCTTGTCCGACCCGACGAACGGCTCGTGGCGCGCGGTGTACACGACGGGGTTCGAGGACGACGCCGACCTTGCCGGCTTCTACGTCACGCCACAGTCAGCGATGACTCGGCACGAGGTCACGGCCGACGGTGTGCGGCACGCCGGGGAGCGAGCCCATCACGGTTGGCTCACCGGCGTCGTCGGCACTGAACCGGTCGACGGACCCAATCACCGCGGGTATCCGACCATCCAGTTGGCGCAGCGCACACCGGGACCGTGTCCGTCGCCGTGCCTCGTTGACTTCTGGGTGCGACTCGACGACTCACCGATCGCCGCGGGCGAGTGGATCAGCTTCGCTACCTTCTCGACGGACGGTTCCGTTCGTTGGTCGCGGGTCGTGACCGTCAATGTCGGGTCCGAAGGCTGGCTGCACCTGTTCCATGTCCCGACCCCCGGCTCGGGTGAACGCGTGTTCCAAGCGACCGAGGCGTTCCCGCGGGACAGGTGGGTGCGGGTCACGACGTTGCTCGATGTCAGCGCCGATGGCGGCGCCGCCGCGGTATGGCAGGACGGCGTGCTCATGTCCGCCGCCCGTCTCGAGGGCGGCGACGGTGACCTCGATCAAATGCACTTCGGTCTGTACGCACCGCCGACGATGCTTCAGGGTTCCGTGTGGAACGACGACATCACCGTGCTGGCTCCGTCCTGAGTGGCGGTAGCATGGCCAGACGGTTTCCCGGGCACGACAAGCACCGCCGGGACACCAATTGACATGGGGGTGCTTGGCTTCGATCTTGGGCATCGAGGTGGGAGAAGCGAGCCGACGTCACCGGAGTCGTCGTTAAAGCGCCGGTACCAACACAAATGCCGATAACAACATGGCAATCGCTGCGTAACGACCCTTCGGGCTTCGGCCTGATGAGGTAGTTGCAAAGCACGCCCGCGACGGATTCGCCGTTCGTCTGCGCGGTGCGTCATCCAGGACGGCTTACCGGTAGGTATGGCCTCGGGGCCTACGGGGACATTTCACTGAGGCTGGCTCGGCGATCGGGTGCCGTTGACCTATCGCCGGGTGAGACCTACCAACGGCTGCGCTCGGAGAAGTCCCACTGAGAGTCTGGGAGACGCGGGTTCGACTCCCGCCACCTCCAAGAGTGCTCACGGTTCACCCGTGAGCATTGTTGGAGGTGCGCCAAGCCCCTGATAGCGATCCAGAAACGCTCGAGCCACTCAACTGCGGACGATTGTCGTCTGACGTATCCCGCCTGGCGAGTCACACACTCCTGCAGATTTCGAAGGCCTCAAAGCTGCTGTCACCAGCGCACCGGCCCCGAAGGTGAGCGTCCGTTCGCCTGCCATTTACGTACACTTAACCTCTTAACTGTACTAAACTAGGCCCATGGAGCCCGGTGGCGTCGAGGTCTCGATTGTGTGGCGGGGAAGGCGGGCACGGGCGTTCGTGCCGACGCTCCTTGGCGAACGCGACCTGACCCTCGCACCCGAGACCGTCGCCCGCGCCGCCCGGGCACAAGCTGCGGTCGAGCACGGCGCCGAGTCGATGCCGACCGACTACGCACCGCTTGCTCGACTCCTCCTGCGCGCCGAGGGGATCGCGTCGTCGTACATCGAAGGTGTTACGGCGCCTGTCGTCGACATCGTTCTCGCGGCAGCAGGCGCGCCGCTCGAACCGTCGGCCGCGACGTGGGTTGCCGCCAACCTCGCGGCCGTCACCGACGCCATCGACGAAGCTCACGCCGGGCCGCTCGCAGTCGAGAACCTCTGCCGCTGGCACCGCACGCTGATGACCGGCAGTCCGACGCCCGCGCACCACGTCGGTGTCGTTCGGACGGAGCAAGGATGGATCGGAGGCAGCTCGCCGTTCGACGCGCACCTTGTCACGCCGCCGCCCGACTCCCTACCAGCACTGCTCGACGATCTCGTCGCGTACGCGAACCGCGACGACATCGACCCCGTTACCCAGGCTGCGATTGCGCACGCGCAATACGAGATCATCCACCCGTTCGCCGACGGCAACGGGCGCATCGGGCGCGTCCTCGTCAGCTGGATCCTCGTTCGCCGCCTGGCACTCGTGACTCCGCCTCCGGTGAGCACACGCATTGCGGCCGATGTCGGTGGCTACGCGTCGGGTCTGGTCCGTTTCCGGCTCGGTGACCACGACGGTTGGGTGCAATGGTTTGCCGAGGCGGTTTCCGGCGCGGGTCGCGCGCAAGAAGAACTCGTCGAACATATCGACCAACTCCAGCGTGCGTGGCGCGATCGAATCTCTGCACCTCGCGAGGGCATGCGGCGCCTCCGGAGTGACGCCGCCGCGTGGCGCGTGCTGGATTTGGTGCCCCAACTCCTCGTGTTCACGGGCTCGCGGGTCGCGACCGAACTCGGGATTCCCCTGAAGACGGCGAACGCGGCGCTACGCGATCTCGTCGAAGCCGGAGTGCTCGTCGAACAAGGTGTCGTCGCACCGGGTGGGCGCGGCCGTCCGAGCCAGATGTATGCGAGCAGCGAACTGCTCGGCCTCACCGGCGCGAACCCACTCCGGGCCTGACGACGCGCCATGTTCTTGGCTCGGGCAACGTGACGTCGCCGTCGCGCCGGCGCGCCGCGTCCCAAGAATGCGAGCACGCGAGGCGGCCGACATCTCCGCACGCTCATGTCACCCGAGGTCTACCGGCTGCTCGTCGCAGACCTTCACCGCCCGCCAAACCGGCGACGTTCGACGAGCGGGCCCTTGTGTGGGACCGCTTCAAGCATGCGCCCGCGCCGGTGGGATGTGACCCGGCGACGGTCTGAAGCGCGCCAAGTGCCGACGATTTCGCCTGCTGGCTCGCGCCTGCGTTTGCAGCCATCTCGTGGGTTGCGGCAGCTCCGTGGAAAACCGCCGCACCGGCGGTAAAATCCGCAACCGTGGCATCAAAGAGCTCGATGACTGGCGGGGCGACACGCTGAAGCGGATCCGAGCCCGGACCTGTCCCCACTGGGTACGGATGCGGAACGAGTGGACACCGGCAGAACTAACCGCTTCGCGAGCCGCGCGTTCCTTAACCAACGACGTGGAACTCGATGCGGTACACGAGCGTGTCGTCGTCGACCGGCCCCGCGTGCGCGGTGCGCCGACGAAGCTCGAGAACGGAACCATCTCGATCGCGTCGATCTCGGGTGCGTGTTCGCGCTCTTCGAGGGCGAGGTCGGCCCGTAACGGCTGCACGGCAGTGCGCCGGCGAGCAGTACATTCCGGCGATGGCGTTCGAAACAGTCACGGGGTACTGCCGGCCGTAGTCGGTTGCCGGTGGCGGCACGGTCGCGTTGCATCTGTCGTCGCCGCGCGGACTCCCAGTGTCGGTCGAAGTCACGCGGGTCGGCGGCGAGCGCACAATCGTGTTCGCGAATGACGCGGTCCCGACTGACCATCACGCCACTCCCCCGGACACTGCGGCCAAGGGCTGCGACTGGCCTGCCGCGCTCGTACTCGACGTCGATCGTGCCTGGCGCTCGGGTTACTACGAGGTCGTGCTCGAGGTCGAAGTAGACGGCAAGCTTCGCCGCAGTCACGCGTTCTTCGTCGTGCGGCCGGCGCCCGGCGCGCGCATTGTGCTCGCGCGCGCGACGAATACGTGGCACGCGTACAACGACTTCGGCGGACCGAACCTGTACACCGGCGGTACCCACGTCTCCATGCAGCGGCCGATGGCGGCGGGCTACCTC
>JAWXCJ010000045.1:0-5237 GCA_034408875.1 Actinomycetota bacterium | reverse complement strand
CTTCCCGACCCCGACGACACGACTGTCGCGCCCGAACCGCCCGCGTTGCCCGAACCGCCGACCATCGGCGAGATCTGCCAGGCAGCCGCGACCGCGAACATCCCCCGCCCCACCATCGGCGTCAGCCCCCACGTCGACGGCGTCACCGGACTCGAAACCTGGCTCTGGGCCACCGGCACCGACGTCGTCACCATCAACGCCACCGCCACCGCCACCGCCGGACCCTGAACCCTGAACCCTGAACCCTGGACCGTCACCGGCACCGCCACCCGCACCGGGCACGCCCGTGCTGCTCAGGTCCAGATCGCCGAGAGTGGGAGCGCGCGGATGCGGTCACCGAACGCCACGATGTCGGATCCGAGATGCAGCACAACGCCCTGAATGAACCGCTCACCGAGCCGATCCCGGAGCTGGGCCAACCATCGGGTGTCTTGCGCGCGGGGTGAGGACGAGGCCTTGATCTCAATCGCGACCACGCCGCCGTCGCGCCGCTCGAGCAGCACGTCGACCTCCATGCCGCCGTGCTCGCGGAGATAGTGCAGCTTCGGTCGAGCATCTGAGACGGATGCCAGCTTGCGGAGCTCGACGATGGTGAACCCTTCGACGAGACCGCCAAGTACGACGGGGTTCGGGTTTTTCGACAGGCTCGCCGGGGACGAGTTGGTGAGATGCGTCGCGAGACCTGAGTCGACAATGGCGATCCGGGGGCGCCGCACCAGTCGGCGGCCGATGTTCGCGGACCATGCCGGTAGGCGGTAGACGAGGTAGAGCGTCTCGAGGAGGTCGAGGTACGGTCCGATCGTGCGACTCGCGAATCCCGCGTCGTTGGCCAGCGACGAGACGTTGAGCTCGACCGCGTTGTTGGCGGCGATAAATCGCAGGAGCGTCGGTAGATCGCGGAGCCGCTGGAGCCCGGCGACCTCGGGCGCGTCGCGATCGATGATCCGCTCGACGTAACTCTCGAACCAGGCGTCGCGTCGCGACCCGCGGCGCTCGAGGGCCTCGGGGTAGCTTCCGGCGCAAATTCGCTCGAGGTAGTCCTCTCGGGAACAAGCGGGGGTCGAGTCGACGGTGACCGCGTCGAACAGCGTGTCAACGAGGTTGCGTCCGGATGCTCGCTCGCGTTCGCGCTGGGAGAAGCCGAACAGGTCGACGGTCTCGGCTCGGCCGGCGAGGCTGTCGTGGAGGTTGCGGAGACGGAGCAGGTTCGCCGAGCCACAGATGAGGAAGCGGCCGGGTCGCCGGTCGCGATCGACAGAGGCCTTCAGATCGAGGAGGAGCTCGGGGACTCGCTGGATCTCGTCGATGGCGACGCCCTCGGGTGACTGTTCGAGGAAGCCTCTTGGGTCGTTGGCCGCGAGTGCTCGTGGGGCGCGGTCGTCGAAGCTGTGCAGGGCCATCCCCCGCTCGGTCGCGATCTCGCGGACAAGCGTGCTCTTCCCGACCTGCCGGGCGCCCTGAACGACGACGACCGGGGTGTCGCTCAGCGCGGCTTGGATCAGTCGGTGAGCTTCGCGGGGGACGTAGCTGCTCTCGATGAGGCAATGGTACCAGACTCGCCGAAATTCGGCGAGGTACTCGCCGAAAAACAGTATGTTGGCGGTCTTTCACCGCCGCCGGCCCCGAGCACCAGATGATCGCCGGCGCCGGACCGCAGTATGACGGTCGGCCCGCGCGCCGCGTTCACCATGAGCGGCGGAATCCCTCGGGGCCTGACGGCGTCCACGCTGCAAGTATTTCGGGTCCCCGCGCCAGGTCACGCGCGATCGCGAGCGCGGCGTAGAGGGGATGGGTCACGAGCCAGGCTGTGCCCGGCAGCTCGTAGCGACGATCGGTCGCGAACGGCACCGGTGCGATCGCGACGGTCGCTGCTCGGGTCGTGAAGTCATCGACGGGTCCCAACACATGGAGCGCGCGATCGAGGGCGCGCCGACTCGGGACGTAGAAGTCGGGGGGATAATCAGCCGTGACCGAGATGCGTGCGCCCCACGCGATCGCGCCCAGCGTGTCGGTGAGCGCCCAGCCGGGCACCAGGGGATCGTCGCCGTGCAGCCCGAGGATGTCGGCGTTCTCCGGTCCGGGCGCGGCGGCCGTGGCAACGACCGCTGGCGTCCAGGATTCGGCGAGTGCTTCGAAGCTCAACAACTCGAGTGGCCGGCCGTTCTCGTCGACGAGTCCTGCTTCGACGAGCGACGCGCGAGCGTTCGACAACGCCACGTGGCTGAGGCCGGCTCGTCGCGCGACGGCGCGCAGCACTGGTGTCTCGTCGGGTCGTTCGAGCGCGGCCGCGAGATACGCGATTCCCGATCGGCTGCGGATCGGTCCGCGCGCGCGGTCACGCGCGGCACTGCGACGCGCCGCAACATGGCTGCGGATCACATAGTTGTCACCGACGCGCAGGGCGAGTTCGCCTCGGCGGTCGAGCCAGCCCCAACCCGCGGTGTCGAGGAGCGCTCGGGCATCGCGACTGATGCGATCGGCAACGAGGACATGCAACTTCTTCGGCGTCGCAGCCGCGATCGGCGCGGCGACCGACGATGCCGATGCCACCGCCATCGAGTGGAGCGTGACCGGCACGCGCCGCTTGCCCACACGGATCGCGAGTCCTCGGTCGGACAACCGGTCGACGGGCACGCCGAGTTCGCGCAACACCGCGTCGAGGTCGTCGATCGCGGCGGCATCCTGGTCGGCGCGGGTGATCCGCACGCGCCACCTCCGATCGGTAAGGGATAATGAATACATTACCACCTACCACCACACGGGCACAGCTGTCGTCGAAATCCGTGCCCTCCCCGTCGGATCGCGCGACGCCTACCCGCTCGGCCACCGCCCGATCGAACACTCGCCGAGTGTCTCGACGCCGAGCTGTTGCCGGGCCGGCTCGAGTTCGGCGCCGCGCGCGTCGGCGGCGGACGTGCCGACACCGAGCTGGACGAGATCGTCGGTGATGCGATCGAGTGTCCGCCGGGCACGCACCGTCGTCGTTCGTTCGGTATTCGACGAGTCGCGCTCGAACTCGACGAGTTCATGCGCCACGTGCAGCAGTGCCGGCCAATCGGCCGCCACGGCGGGCAACACACCGACGAACGCCTCGAGCTTGCCCCGCCGCGCGATCGCGTACTGATGCCGGTTCCCGCTCGTACGAACCGTGAGAACGCCGGCACGTTCGAGCATCTCGCATTCGTCGGCGGTGTTGCCCTTCGTGTATCCGATCGCAACGGCGAGATCGGAGACGCTCACGCCGTCGCTCGCCGGTCGCGACAGGAAGCAGCGAAGGATCTCGGTGCGCGCACCCAGTCCGAACATCACACGCAAGCGGAGCCAGACCAGCGAGGGTCGGCTCAACGGCGGCAGCGACGATCGGCCGGTCACGTTGTACGGGCGCGGGACCGTCGCGCCGGGCCAGGTAAGGCCGCCGTGCGTCCCGACGGTCGCCGCGAACTCGCCGAACGACGACACGACGGACTCCGGGCAGCCGCGCAGCAAGTTCTTCAGACGCGTCTTGGACACGAAGCGCCAGTACCGGGTGCACCAGTCCGTCGCCTCGTCCCGAAGCCGAGGGTCGTCGTCGCCGAAGGATGCGGTGTAGATGATGAGCGGCTCGGGGTCGATCGCCCAGTCGCCGTGCGTCGCGGCCCACGGCCGAACGCGGCGGCGCTCGTCGTGCGCAGTGGCCTGACGGTGCGCGCACCCGAACTGGTTCCGAGCCTGCCGGTGGCCGGGCGCGCGGTTGCGGGCACGGTCCACGGTGCGGGCGACGCGATCGTCGTGTGTTCGTGGCACGCACCGAATGCCGCGCAGTCGGGACCCGAGGTGAAGATGCAGGGGTATCGAGCGGTCGTCGACTGGGTCGCCGCGTCGCCGCAGCCGACGGTCCTCGGATTCGACGCCAACCACTGGTCACTGTCGACGAGCCTCGACCCGGTTCCCGTCGTCGACGACCCCGCCGACCACCGGCTCCTCGAGCGGCAGTTCTTCGGCCCCGACCCGCCGCACCGGTTACGCGACCCGCTGCTCGACGTCCTGCGCCGCGACCCGCTGCGGTACGCGCGGTGCATGGAGGAGCGTCCCGACGGACCGCTTCCCGTGTCGTACATGCGGCGCGGGACACCGGACCGCTTCGACTACGTGTTCGTCTCGCCCGAGTTCACCGCGACCGACGTCCGGTACGACTACGACGGCGGGCGGGCCGCGGGCAGCGACCATGCCCTGGTGGTGGCCGACCTCGAGTACGGAACGCGTGTCCCACCTGCGCGGTACACCACTCCCCTGCGTTGGGAGGGGCCATGAGGTCAGGCACACGAAGGAACCGGCTGTTCAGGAGTGCGGTGCTCGCGTTGGTCGTCGCCGTGGGGGTGACGGCGGTTCCCGACGATGCCGGTGGTGCAACGGCCCATCCGGGCTCGGGGTATTGGATGCTCGGCGAGGACGGGCTCATCTACCCGTTCGGCACTGCGTCGTTGTGCGGCGACGTGTTCGACGACTACTACCCGAGCGTCAGCCCGCCGTACGAGGTCGCCGTCGACATTGCCGCGACGCCCGACGGGCGCGGCTACTGGGTACTCGACAGCGGTGGCTATGTCGCCTATCACCACTGCGAGTACAACAGCGGCTTCTCGCACCCGCAATGGGACTACATCCACAACGAATTCGTCCCGAGTCTGCGCGACGACGAGGAGCCGGTGAGCCTGTCACCCACACCGGACGGCCGCGGTTACTGGGTGTTCACCGACCGGGGCCGCGCGATTCCGATCGGTACCGCGCAGTGGTTCGGCGACATGGGCAGCGTCGCGCTGAACGGTCCGATCCTCGATTCGGTCGCGACGCCGACGGGCCGCGGTTACTGGATGGTCGCGTCCGACGGCGGGATCTTCGCGTTCGGCGACGCCCAGTTCTCCGGCAGCATGGGTGGCCGCCGGCTCAACGCGCCGGTGATGTCGATGGCACCCGACCCCGACGGCACCGGTTACTGGCTCGTCGCGAGCGACGGCGGCATCTTCGCGTTCGGTGCACCGTTCTACGGTTCGATGGGCGCAACGCGGCTGAACGAACCGGTCTCGGGGATCGTCGCCGGCCCTACCGGCGCCGGCTACCTCATGGTCGCGTTCGACGGCGGCATCTTCGCGTTCGGCGACGTGCCCTTCCACGGCAGCCTCGGCGCCACCCCACCCGCGTTCGCGGTCATCTCGGTGGCGGTGATGCCGTAGCCGGCATACCGCGAGCAGGCGGCCGGTACG
>JAWXCJ010000044.1:0-7561 GCA_034408875.1 Actinomycetota bacterium | reverse complement strand
CGGATGTCACCGGTCGTCGTGATCTCGACGTACTCGACATCGCCGCCCAACAACACCCCGACGCGCTCCGCCTGCCAGCGCGCGAGCCGGCTCGCGCGCGTGGCGACCCGGAGCGTCACTGCTCGGCAGGCAGATTGAACAACGCGGCGAGCGCCTCGGCGTAGAAGTCGCCGCGCTGCGTACCCGCCGCGTCCTTCACCTTCACCGTCGGCTCGTGCAACAGCTTGTTCACGATGCCTTGCGTCAACGCCTCGACCGCCGCTCGGGTCTCGGGATCGAGCCCCACGAGCTTGGAACGGAAGCGCTCCAGTTCGGCGGCGCGCACACTGTCGCCGCGCTCCCGCAACGCGCTGACAAGCGGTGCAACACCGCGCGCGGCCCGTTCGCCGCGGTAGCGCTCGATCTCGGCCGCGAGAATCTCGCGGACCTTGCCGATCTCGCCCCGGCGCCGCTCGGCGGAGCGCGCCGCGTAGTCCTTCAGGTCGTCGAGGTCGAGCAACGTGACGTCGTTGACCTCGCGCACGCCGGGGTCGACGTCGCGGGGAAGCGCGACGTCGATGACCAGCAAGGGGCGCCCGTCGCGGCACGCCATCACCATCTCGATCGTCGACCGTTCGAGGAGCACTTCACTCGACGCGGTCGACGTGAGCAACACGTCGGCGTCGACGAGCGCGTCGGCGATCTCGGAGAGCGCAATGGCCTCACCTCCGACCCGGGCCGCGAGTTCGATGGCGGGCCCCGCCGACCGGTTCGCGATCCAT
The DNA here is from genome assembly GCA_034408875.1 of Actinomycetota bacterium. Lineage (GTDB taxonomy): Bacteria > Actinomycetota > Acidimicrobiia > IMCC26256 > PALSA-610 > JANNHK01. The sequence continues at coordinate 6,800 of JAWXCJ010000044.1, read as the reverse complement.
ACGTGATCAACGCCGCGCGATCTGAGCGGTGCCGCGAGGCCGCGGCCCATGGAGCCCGCGCCGACAACCAATACCTTTGCGCCTTCGAACGTTCCGAGGTGTTCCGCAGCCACCGACACGGCGGCCGACGGGATCGACACCGCGTGGCGACCGATCGCGGTTTCGCTGCGCACGCGTTTGCCCGACTCGATCGCGTGCTTGAACAACTGCGACAACGCCTGGCCGCTCGTGCCTTCGGCGACGGAGGCCTCCCACGCCTCGCGCACCTGACCGAGGATCTCGCTCTCACCGACGATCATCGAGTCGAGACCGGCCGCGACCGAGAAGAGATGTGAAATCGCGGCGTCGTCGAAGTATGCGTACAAGTGGTCGATGAAGTCTTCGGGGTGCGCGCCCGAGTGCGCGGCGAGAAAGTCGCGCACGTCGCCGACGGCAGGGTGGAAGCGCGTGCACTGCGCGTAGATCTCGGTGCGGTTGCACGTGGACAACACGACCACTTCGATCAGGTGCTCTTGGGCCGCGAGATCGTGCAGCACCTTCGCGACAAGATGATGCGGAACGGTCATCCGTTCGAGCACCTCGACGGGGACCGTCCGGTGGTTGAGACCGACGACGATCAGAGACACGTGCTCAACAGCTCCCTCGCCTCGTCGATCCGGCCGGCGCGAACGAGTTCCACGATGCCCGACTCGAAGGCCGCGTGCCAATCCGCGTCCTCGCTGGAACGCCCCGTCGACCGCATCGCCTCCCGGGCTTCCGAGAGCAGTTCGAGCAGCGTCTCGTATTCAGGACCCAACTCCTTGCCGATCACCGCCCGCAGGTGGGCGGCCAGCGCCGGACTGCGGCCTCCGGTGCCGATCGCGACGACCAGGTCGGCGCGCCGAATCACCGACATCAGGGTAAACGAACAATTGGCGGGGTCGTCCGCACTATTCGTGAAGATGCGGCGCTCCTCGCCCGCGGCGAACACCGCGGCGTTGACGGCGGGGTCGTCGGTGGCGGTCACGGCCAGCCACGCGCCGTCGAGGTCGGCCGGTTCGAAGCGGCGGTTCGCCAGGGTGAGGCGACCCTGGTCGGCCCACGCGGTGACCTCGGCGCTCGCTTCGGGCGCCACCACGACGACCTCGGCCCCGAGGTCGAGGAGGGGTTCGATCTTGCGGGCCGCGATGCGCCCGGCGCCGGCCACGACCACCCGTCGCCCCCGGACCAGCAGGTTCACGGGGTACCCGGTGAGTGTGGGCCGCTGGGCCGCGGTCATTGAGCTATCCCGGGACGACGCCGGCCGGGAGCCCGCCGCGGCGCAGTTGGTAGAAGGAGAGGATCTGGAGCTCGATCGCGAGGTCGACCTTACGCATCGACACGCCCTCGGGCACCGCCAGCACCGCGGGTGCGAAGTTGAGGATCGAACGCACACCGGCGGCGACCAGGCGGTCGGCGACTTCCTGCGCCGCGGTCGCGGGCGTCGCGAGGATCGCGATCGCGATGCCGCGATCGGCAACGATGCGGTCGAGGTCGTCGGTCGACTCGATTGCGAGATCGGCGACTTCTTGGCCCACGAGCGCGGGGTCCTGGTCGATGAGGGCGACGACCCGGAACCCACGGGCGCCGAAGCCGCGGTAGTTCGCCAGGGCGCGGCCCAGGTTTCCGATGCCGACGATCGCGACCGGCCAGTCGCGGGTGAGGCCGAGTTCACGTGAGATCTCGTGCAGCAGGTACTCGACGTCGTATCCGACGCCGCGGGTGCCGTAGGACCCCAGGTACGAAAGATCCTTGCGCACCTTGGCCGCATTCACGCCCGCGAGCTCGGCGAGTCCCTCGGAGGAGATCGTCGCCACCTGGTGCTCGGCGGTCTCGAGCAACGACCGGTAGTAGAGCGGGAGCCGGGCCACTGTCGCCTCGGGGATCCTGCGACCCGGGGTAGCTGTCACTCCTTCACGGTACCGACCTTGTGAGCAGATTCTCAAAGTGTGGAAGCGAAATCTGTGGGGTGGGTGAGGGCGCGGTTATGAGCCGTCGCCCGTGAGCGCCCGCCGGAGCAATTTCCCCGCGTACGAGCGGGGCAGTTCGGCGACGACCTCGACCCGGGTCGGAAGCTTGTAGCGCGCCAGCCGGCGGCCGGCGTGGCGGAGCAGGGCCACCGGATCGGGCGCCGCACCGGGCCGCGCGACGACGTACGCGACCACCGTCTCGCCCGTACGGGGGTGGGGTTCGCCGACGACGGCCACGTCGACGACATCGGCGTAGTCGGCCAGGGCGTCCTCGACCTCTCCGGGGAACACGTTGAAACCGGAAACGATGATGACGTCTTTGGCCCGCTCGACAAGCGTGAGCCAGCCGTCGTCGTCGGCGACCGCGATATCGCCGGTGCGCAGCCACCCGTCGTCGGTCAGTACGCGCGCAGTCGCCTCGGCGTCGTGCCAGTAGCCCGCGAACACGTTGTCGCCGCGCACGAGTACCTCGCCCGGATCGCCGTCGAGCACAGCCGCGCCGTCGGCGTCGACAAGGCGCACGTCAACGCCGGGCAACGGCGGACCGATCGAGCCCGGTCGGGGCTTCGCCGAAACCGCGCTCGTCGTCACGACGGGCGACGCTTCGGTCAACCCGTAGCCCTCGTGCACTTCGACACCGAACCGTTCGCGCATCGCTCGCGCGTCCGTTTCGGAGAGTGCGGCCGCGCCCGACACGCACAGCCGCACCGTAGAGAACGCGTCCGCGGGCGCGTCGGGAACGGCCGCCCAGGCCGCGTACATCGCCGGTACACCCGCCACGACCGTCGCCTGGTCGTCGCGAATCCGCGCCAGCGTTTCGGCCGGATGGAAGTGCTCGACGAGCGAGATGGCGGCGCCGGCCCGCAGTCCGAGACCGACCACGACATTCAACCCGAACACGTGGAAGAACGGCAGGACTCCGAGCGCGACGTCGTCCTCGAGGATACGAAGGCCCGCGTGCCCCTGCATCTGGTCGATGTTCGCGAGCAGCGATCCGTGCGTGAGCATCGCGGCTTTCGGCGCGCCCGCCGTCCCGGCGGTGAACAACAACACCGCGAGGTCGCCCGATTCGCGGTCGACGAACGGTGACGTGTTGCGCGCGTCGGACACCTCGGCGTCGAGCGCGAGCGTCGGCGCGGTGATGTCCTCGTGTGAGCAGGCGCGCCGCGCGAGGTCGAGGTGCTCAGTAGTCGTGACGACCAGCGCCGGTTCGACGACCGCGAGTTCGCGCCCGAGTTCGTGCGACGGTGCGATCGGATTGAGCGGCACGGCCACCGCTCCGGCCGCCAGGGTCGCCAGGTAGGCGGCAACGAACTCGACCTCGTTGCCGGCGACGATGGCGACGCGGGAGCCGGGCCCGACACCGTTGGCCCCGAGGAGGGCCCGGACCCGGGCGACCCGATCGGCGAGTTCGCCGTGAGTGACCACACCCGCGCCCGTCAGGAGGGCGGGCCGGTCGGGGGCGGTTGCGGCGGTCCCGAGCAGGGCAGCAGCGAGGTTCACGGCCCGGGAGCGTATGTCCGGATCACCCCCCGTGAGGAGGGGAGGGGTTATCTCACTGAGGGTGACAACTGTCGCTCAAGAATCGCGCGGAGGGTGTCGTAGTTAGGCATACAAGCGAGCGGCCTGGCCGGCTCGCCTCGGAAAAGATCGGGGGTCTCGGTCGTGGGAGCGGGCGGCGGGGGTGTTTGCCGGGCAACCGGTAGGACCCTCGCAACGTAGCCTCCCAGCCCGCCCCAGAAACGTCCGCAACTGCGGCCGGGGCCCCGAATTCCGAGACAAGTACACAATCTTGCGTCGCACAACCGCTTCAGGGTGGTGTGCGACGCAAGTTGCGTCTGGGGCCGGTTACGGGCCGAGACGCAGGACGAACTGGGCGACCGCGGCGAGCAGAATCAACCCGAACAGCGCGACCAGCACCAGGCTGGTGCCCCACCTCACTCCTGGTCTCCAGGAGGTACGAGCACGACTTTGGTCCCGGCCCGGATCTTCAACTCGGCGCCCGCCGACTGCCGGTCGAACGCCAGCGCGCACAAGCCGTAGGAGTCGACGATCAGCACCAACTCCGACGCCTTGGCCTCGGCGAACGTACCGACCCACCGGGCCCGCCGCGACTTCTCCCCGAACCGCACCTCGATCGGGCCGTCGGGGCGGGCTCCGAGGGCGGCCAGCGCCTCGGGGTCGATGTTGAGCTGGCAGTTGCCGAACCGGTCCACCCAGAGCACCTCACCGGCGAGGGTGTTGCCCTCTTCTTGCGGAAGTGGAAGCAGCCCGGGCGCAAGCGACGCCGGATCGACGACCTCGCCGAGCTTGGTCAGCTCGACACCGTTGGCGATGTGGCCGACAGCCGGGGCCATCACGTCGCGGCCCGAGAACGTGGGACCCGGCGCGGGCAACTGGTACTCAGGGTTCGTCAGCGCGACGACGAGCTGCGGCCCGCCGAGCATCGTGACCGCAGGCGCGAGCAGGCCGTTGTCCGGCCCGACGAGGTACCCGTTCTCGACCTGTACCGCGATGCAACGCCGGTCGGTGCCGACTCCGGGGTCGACGACCGCCAGCACGATGCCCTCGGGCAGGTACTGCGCGGCGCGCACCAGCGCCAGACCACCCGCGCGCACATCGAACGGCGTGATGTCGTGCGTGACGTCGACGATCCGCAGATGCGGCGCGATGTCGAGCATGACCGCGTGACACACACCGACGAACTCGTCCGCGCGCCCGTAGTCGGACAGAAACGAAACGAATCCCGGCTGGTCAGGCACCGCCCGACGCTAGTCCCGCAGGACGGGTTACCCCGCTTCGGTATAGCGCGACGCGAGATAGGCGTCGACGTCCGATTCCGCGACTCGGAACGAGCGCCCGACGCGCACTGCCGGCAGGTCGCCCGCCTTGATCAGTCGATAGACCGTCATAGACGACACCCGCATCAAGTCGGCGACTTCCTGAACTGTCAGAAATCGCGCCTTACTCAGTCCCTGGCCCACGCGGTCTCCCTACTCCTGCCCGCTGAAAAACGACCTTACGCCTGTGCGGCCGAAGTTGTCGAGCGTGAACTACCGATGCGTGTGTGAGGTCACATTTCGGTACCGAAGGGCGTACCGAACCCGTCCTCCAGGAGCTCGACGAGGGGTCGGTAGTGCCGGGGAGGTCGGGTCGTGTGGACCGGAATCACGAGGCACCGGCCCGGGCGGGTCGCGGGCACCGCGAGCGCAATGCGGTCCAGGCCGGACGCGGCGACAACCTCGATCCCGGCTTCGGCCGCCGCCTCGGCGAAGCACCCGTCGGCGACCACGAGCGCAGGCCGGCCGATCTGGAACAGCCATTCCGACGGCGCATCGGGCCCCTCCGCGGCAATGAGCGACCGGCGGTCGGTGACGGTCGCCACGCCGTCGATCCAGCGAATCCAGCGTGGTGAGCGGCCGTCGACGCGTATCGGGCCGGAGTCGTCGGCTTCGAGCACGTCGGCGCCCGCGGTCCGGGCCAACCGGGCGAGGGCGGCGTGCACGCCGAGCAAGCAGGCGGGCGCCGAGGTCGCGAAGCCGATGCGGCCCCCGGCACGGGCGATGGTCGCGACCCGCGCCCCGGCGCGCAACGCAGCCGCGACCAACATGTCGGGATCGATCTCCGGGTGCTCGAACGAGGCGCCGTAGACCGCGTGCACCGCGTCCCACACCTCCGGCGCGACCGCGCTCGGCGCCGACACGCCGCCGAGCGCACCGGTGTCGCCCGCGGCGACGCGCATCACGAGGTGGCGCAACTCCGTCGGACCGACCGGACCGCGGCCTGCGATCTTGGCCCGCACCAACCGCTCTTCGATCGTCGCGGGTGGTGGCGGGGTGTGGACGGCAACGTGAACATCAAGGCGCGGCGGACGGTTCCGCGCCTTCACCGTTATTGCCCGAGCTCGCGGGATCGGCGGGTCGCGGCCGCGACCGCGTCGAGGAAAGCGGCGCGCACTCCGGCACGTTCGAGTTCGTGCAACCCGGCCGCGGTCGTGCCACCGGGCGAAGTGACCGCGGCGCGCAGCGCCTCCGGGCCCGAGTCGCTCTGCGCCAGCAGAGTGGCGGAACCGAGCAATGTTTGTACGACGAGTTCGCTCGCGATGTCGCGAGGGAGACCGACGAGCACGCCCGCTTCGATCAACGACTCCGCCATCAGCATCACGTAGGCGGGGCCCGATCCGGAGAGTCCGGTCACCGCGTCGAGCAAAGATTCTCCGACGCGCACGACGATGCCCACGCCACCGAGAAGACGCTCGGCGAGGTCGAGATGGTCGTCGGTCGCCGCCGTACCCGGCGCGATCGCCGACGCGCCCCGACCCACGAGCGCGGGCGTGTTCGGCATCGCGCGCACGACGGGCCGGCCGGGCACGAGCGCTTCTATCGCGGCGATCGTGACGCCGGCCGCGATCGAGAGCACAAGGGTGTCTTCGCGCAGCGCGGGTTCGACCGACTCGAGGGTGGCAGCGACGTCTCCGGGCTTGACCGCGAGGACGACGACCTCGGCGTCGGCGACGGCCCACGCCGGACTCGGGACCACCCGAACCTTGGGGAACTGTTGCTCGAGTTCGCGCCGGCGTTCGATGTCGATCTCGGCGACCGACAACTGATCGGCTTCCCAGCCGACTTCGAGCAACCCACCCAGCAGTGCCGCGCCCATCTTTCCGCCACCGAGCAACGCGACGCGAGCCATGTTCATGAGCGTACGCGCGCCAGCGGGCCCGAGGAACGCTTCAATCGACCCCGCACTTCCCCGAACGGAGCCGACCGTCCTGCACCTCGGGCCCGGTTGGCGAGGTCACCGTACCACGAT
>JAWXCJ010000043.1:0-4263 GCA_034408875.1 Actinomycetota bacterium | reverse complement strand
TCCGGGATCGGCGGCATCCGACGGGACCGATGATCGGCCGCCCCGCGCCCGCCGCAAAGGTGTTGTCGTCGCCGCGTGTGCGTTGGTGGTGGTGGTCGCGGCGGTCGTCGTCGCGGTGAAGGTGGGCGACATCTCCGAGGGCCGCGGCGACGGGCCGTTGAACCAGCCCGCGGACGAGGCCGGCGGCTGGGCAAAAATCACGTGCCCCGCGGTTCCGGGTCGGGGCGCGTGGCTCAAGGGGACCGTCGGGCTGCAGAACGACGGCTCCGAGCCGATCCAGATCGAGTCGGTCGGCACGTTCGGTGAATCGGCCGGCTTCGAGACGCTGAGCGGCGCCCTCGCCGTCGAGGGATCCAGCTTCGCGTGTTTCCCCCGAGAGTCGTTCGACGTCGAGCCCATTGCGCCGAAAGACTTCGGGCCGCTCGAGCCGTACACACAGTCGGGTCAGGAGGTCACTCTGATGGTCGAACTGCGACGGCGGGAGAGCTACGACATGGCCGAGATGCTCGGGTTCGAGGTCACGTACGTGGTCGACGGACGCCGGTACACCGAGCAGTACCCGTCGCCGTTGGTCGTGTGCGCCGACATGGACGACCCCGAGTGCCAGGCGTTGTCCGACACCCAAGGCCAACGCCTCCGCGACCTCGGGTTCTGAGTCGTCGGGGTCAGTAGCGTCCCCACGATGGACGATGTCGCGCGCCAGGCCCACGCCAACTTCGTCGCGTTCAACCGGTGGCGGGCGGTCAACGAAGACAGCGCCGTGCTCGACGCAGGCGGCGTGTTCGCGGCCGCGGGCGCGACCGACTTCCCGTCATCGCGTTCCGCGGTGCTGCACGACCGCGGCGGCGGACCCGACGCCGCGATCGCCGGCCACGAGTTCTTGATGGCGCACGGCACCACGGCCCTGATCTACACCCAGGTCGGCGGCGACGACGCGGTCACCGCGGCGTTGATCGAACTCGGGTACGTGGACTACTCGCAGATGCCGGAGATGGTGTGCGAGGCGCCGCTGCCGGCGGCCGATCCCGCCGACGGTGTGACCGTGCGGTTGCTGGAGACGTTGGATGACGCGCGCGCGTACGTCGACGTTGCGGCGGTCGCGTTCACGGAGCTCGCGATTCCCGAGGAAGAAACGCGGCACCACCTGGCGAAGACGGAGGTCCTCCTGAAGCCTGACGTCGTCGTAGCGTTAGCCGAGGTCGAGGGCCGGGTCATGGCGGGTGCGCTGGTGTTGCTCGTCGGTGGGCACGGGTACGTCGGCTGGGTATCGACGTTGGCCGAAGGCCGCGGCCACGGGCTGGGCGATGCCGTCACGCGCCGGGTCACGAACGAGGCGTTCGCGCGCGGCGCCGGCACGGTGACGTTGGAAGCGTCGCCGTTCGGCGAAGCCATCTACCGCCGAATGGGCTACCGCGACCTCTACCGCTACCGCATGCTGATCAAGCTGTAGCCACATGACAACCGTTCTCGACCGAGCGCACAGCGGTTCGGCGTCCGTGGGCACGATCCTGCACGCATGTGTGCAAATCGGTGACCACGACTAGCGAATCGGGCTCGTGGTCACCGATCTTCAGGTATTCCTGAACTCTCGTGACCACGAGAGGATCAGGATCTGAGGTCGGGCCACACGATGCCGAGCGAGCTCACGAACTCGACGACGTTGTCTTCGGTGAAGGCATCCGAGGCGCGGACGACGATCAGGGTGGAGTCCGTCATCAGTGCGCCCATCGTCGCGTCGGCGCCCGACCACGTCGTCGGCCACAGATACAACGTTCCCTCGGGGACTGGCCGCCGCTGCTCCGCATTGCGCATGGCCTGCGCAATGGCCTTCGGCAGTGCCGGCGACCGGAACACCTCGATGAAGATCCCAGGCGCGTCTTCGATGTTGCCGTGCGCGGGGTGCGTGTAGAGCTGCGCCCAGCCGCCGGTCTCGCCGTGGAGTACCGCAAGTTCGTCGAGCTTGGCGACGAGCGGAAGCTCGCGGCTCATGTACGAAATCGTGGGCGCGTGTTCGCTCACTCAGTCGCCGGTGGTGCCGTCGAGGAACTCTCTGGTTGCGTCGGCGTGGCCGGCGTGGCGGGCGGTTTCTTCGACCAGGTGGATGAGAACCCAGCGCAGGTCGATCTGTTGCCCGCCCGAGAGCGCGCACGGTCGTAATGCGCGACGACGTCGGCGATCGACGTGTCGCGTGGCACCGTGAACTCATCCTCGCGGCGCGACACCTTTCCACCCAGGAACACGCCGTCGATCCAGCGCCACTCGACGTGCGCCAGGTGGTTCACGATCCCGAGCAGCGCGATGAGCTTGTCGCCGTCGGGGCGCCCGCGCGCCTGGTCCTCGGGTCGGGATCGCCCGGGAACATCAGTGTTCGACGCGAGCGTCCGACGAGATCTTGACGCCGGGGCCCATCGTCGACGATGCGCTAATGCCTCTGATGTAGCGACCCTTGGACGCGGCCGGCTTGGCCCGCAGCATCTCGTCGAGCACCGCGCCGTAGTTCTTGAGGAGCGCGTCGACGTCGAAGCTGACCTTGCCGACCGGGACGTGCACGTTGCCGTAGCGGTCGGTGCGGTACTCGACTTTGCCGCCCTTGAACTCGCCGACGGCTTTGCCGACGTCGGTGGTGACGGTGCCGGTCTTCGGGTTCGGCATGAGACCGCGCGGACCGAGCACCCGGCCGAGCTTGCCGACCTGACCCATGAGGTCAGGGGTCGCGATCGCGATGTCGAAGTCCATGAAGCCCTTCTGCACGCGGTCGACGAGGTCGTCGGCACCGACGACGTCGGCACCCGCCTCCTCGGCTTCGCGCGCCGCGTCGCCCTGGGCGAACACGGCGACGCGGACGTCCTTGCCGGTGCCCGCGGGCAGCGACACGGTGCCGCGCAACATCTGGTCGGCCTTGCGGGGGTCGACCCCGAGACGGAACGCCGCTTCGACGGTTTCGTCGAACTTGCGGTTCGACATCTGCTTGATGAGCTCCATTGCTTCCTGGGGCTCGTGCAGCTTCGCCTTGTCGTACTTGCGGTTCGCGTCGACAGATTTCTTGCCGGCCATATGTCGCTCCCTTCGAGCTCCCTCGGTTCGTGTCCCGTGGTCGGCGCGCGAGGTGGTCGCGCCGGGGAGTTGCAATCAGTCTGCTACTTCGATGCCCATCGAGCGAGCGGTGCCCCGGACCTGCCGCATCGCACCTTCGAGGTCGATCGCGTTGAGGTCGGGCATCTTCGTCTCGGCGATCTCGCGCACCTGAGCTTGCGTGACCCGGGCGACAACTTCACGAGCGGGCGCCTGCGCGCCCTTCTCGATGCCCGCGGCCTGGCGCAACAGCACCGGGGTGGGCGGCGTCTTGGTGATGAACGAGAACGTGCGGTCCTCGTAGATCGTGATTTCCGCAGGAATGACCGTGCCCTTTTGCGCGTCGGTCGCGGCGTTGTACGCCTTGCAGAAGTCCATGATGTTGATGCCGTGCGGACCGAGAGCGGTACCGACCGGCGGCGCGGGCGTTGCCGCACCGGCCTGGATCTGGATCTTGACGATCGCGGCTACACGTCGCTTTGCCATTGTTTCGTTTCTCTCTGCTGCTTAGAGCTTGGCGACGTCGCCGAACTCGAGCTCTACCGGGGTCTCGCGACCGAAGATGTTCACGAGCACCTTGAGCTTCGAGCGGTCGACATCGATCTCGCTGATGACACCGTTGAAATCGGCGAAGGGGCCGGTGACGACCCGCACCTGCTCGCCGACTTCGTATTCGAGCCGCGGGCGCACCTTCTTCTCGCCCTGCGGCCCTTCGATCTTCTCGCCGGTACCGAGGATGTCCTCGACCTCTTTGCGCGACAGGTGCGTCGGCTTGGCGCCGCTGCCCACGAAACCCGTGACACCGGGCGTGTTGCGCACGACGTACCACGCGTCGTCGTCGAGGCCCATGCGCACGAGGAGGTAACCGGGGAACACTTTCTTCTGCACGACGACCTTGCGGCCGTTCTTGAACTCGATGACGTCTTCCATGGGAATGACGACTTCGAAAATGCGGTCTTCGACGTTCATCGAACGCACCCGGCTGGCGAGGTTCGACTTCACCTTGTTCTCGTAGCCGGCGTACGTGTGCACGACGTACCAACGACCGGACCGGTCGAAGGGGCTCATCTCGGCGGTGGAGAGCTCCTCGACTTCCTCGACTTCGAGCAGTTCGGCCTCGGCGAGCTCGCCGGCCTCGGGGCCGACCTCTTCGACGAGTTCGGCCACTTCCTCCGCGATTTCTTCCGCGAT
>JAWXCJ010000042.1:0-2993 GCA_034408875.1 Actinomycetota bacterium | reverse complement strand
TGCACCGACGTTCGACGTTGATCCACTGCGGGTCGAAGATCTCGACCTGGGCGGGCCCGGCGCCCTTCTCGATGGCGAAGTACTGCACCGACTTCGTGGTCGAGCCCTCGTAGTCGGAGTTGCGGCGCGGGCTCCCAACGCAGTTGTCGTCGTTGGTTCCGCCGGCAGTCTGGTACAGCAAGCCCGGCTGACTACCGTTGGCACCCCAGGCCTGATCGTCGCACCAGTTGCTCGTGGCCGCGTTGCCGTTTCGCTTCGAGGTAAGTGGGCCGGCGATCGACGCCCACGCCGCGTCGACCGCGGGGCACGCGAGCGGACCCCCGGTGCAGCCCACTTGACGGCCGAACGTGTTGAGCGGGCTTCCGAGTTCGATCGGCGGGTCGTATTCGGCCGTCGCGGAACGCGTGACCGACAGTTCGGTGATTCCCGGGACGAACTGCGCAAAGATCGGGTTGAAGCGCTTGGTGACTTCGACCCGCAGCTGGTTCGTGAGCAAGGGGGCGCCCCCGGCATCGTTTGGGAACGCCTGCACGCAGCTCCCGAGCCCGCCGCCACAGGCGGGCGCGTCAGTGAGGTTCTCGCGTCCGACCGCGAGCGCCCGGGCCTCGGCGTCGTTGAAGTTGGGACGGTGCACGACACCGGCGGTAGCGGCCGCGTCGGCCGCGTTCTGCGCTTCCTGCGCGTTCGAGTACATGTACACGAGGTCGACCGTAAACGCGCTGACGAGCAGCAGCACGACGAGGATGATGGCGAACCACACCATCACGATGCCGCGTTCCGCGTCCTCGCCGCGGCGCGTGCGCAGGTGATCCATCGCGCTCACGAGCAGCCGGCGCCCGCGACCGGTTCGAGCGCCATGACGGTCGTCGCGCCGATGTCCACGGTCGTACCCATGCCCGGAATGAACGGCAGGCCGGTCACCCAGTCGTGGTCGACCTCGACATACACGCCGACCCGGTCGGTACCCGCGCCACCGCTACCGCCGGACCCACCGGCGCACGCGTAGCGCTCCGTGTTGTCCCACTCGTTGCCGCTACCGCCGGCGAAGTCTTGGAACGCCCCCGCCACAGGGTTCCAGTCGAACTGCATGCAGTTCGTCGCCGGGCAACCGCCGCCTACCGTCGGTCCGTCGACGCCGTCGAGCTTCTCGTAGATGAGCACGAAGTCGGGCTCGCCGCTCACGACGTTCGACATCGAGGCGTCCAGATTGGTCAGCGCCGCGTTGTAGAACACGTCAGCGTTCGCCTTCGGCAACGTCGTGATCGTGCGAGCCGCGCTCCGTGACGACCCCCGGACCGCGCCCTGCTCGCTGAACGCGAACCCGAACTCGATCGACCCGAATGTCAACATGATGACCACGGGAAGTATGAGGGCGGTCTCGATCATCGCGGCGCCGCGTTCACCCCGTCCCCTCTTGAACCGCATTGCTCCCCCACCCTCGTCCATCGCTCGGACGGCCACCAAGGCCGAGATGTCCGGTGTCCAGCCATTTTGGCAGCTGGTCACGCGTGGTGACCAGGAGTCGAACGGCCTACCTGCCTCGTTGACCAAACGCGGTCAGTGTGTCACTCGCTGCGGCGCCGGACCCGGATCTTGATCGGGGTCGGGCCCAGGTCGAACGCTTCCCGCAGCTTCCGCTCAACGTACCGGAGGTACTGCGGCGGCAGCGGTCGGGTCGTGAACAGGGTGAACGTCGGCGGGTCGATTGCGCCCTGCGTTGCGTACAGGATGCGGGGCCGGTGCCGCTTGTCCATGGGCGGCGGGTGCGCGATCTGGGCGTCGCGCAGCACCCGGTTGAGCGCCCCGGTCGGGATCCGCTGGTGGTACGCCGCCTCCGCTTCCCGCAGCGCCGGCAAAAGATGGTGGACCCGTTTGCCGGTCAGCGCCGAGATGGGCAGCACCGGCGCGTACGCCAGGAACCCGAGTTGGCGCTCGATCTGGTACTTGAGCGCGGCCCGCTGTTCGGCGTCGAGCAGATCCCACTTGTTCGGGACGATGACGATCGCGGTACCCGCGGCGTCGACCCGCTCGGCGAGGCGCTGGTCCTGGTTGGTGACCCCTTCCGACGCGTCGATCACGAACAGCGCCGCGTCGGCCAGGTCGATGGCCTGAAGGGCGCGCACGAGGCTGAAGTACTCGGTCGGCTCGTCGATGCGGCTCTTGCGCCGCAAACCGGCGGTGTCGACGAACCGCAGCGGCCCGTCCTCGGTCTCGACGATGGTGTCGACCGAATCGCGGGTGGTGCCGGGCAGGTCGTGCACGATCGAGCGTTCCTCGCCCACGAGCCGGTTGAACAGGGTCGACTTGCCCACGTTGGGGCGGCCGACGATCGCGATCGAGAAGATCGAGTCGCGCTCGGGTTCGGGCGGCGCTTCCGGCTCGGGCGGGAGCGCGTCGACGAGCGCGTCGAGCAGTTCGCCCGAGAGCCGGCCGTGTAACGCCGAAATGGGGAGCGGTTCGCCCAGGCCGAGCCGGGAGAACTCCCACACGTCGGTTTCGCGGCGGTCGTCGTCGACCTTGTTGGCGGCGAGCAGGAGCGGCGCGGTGCCGCGCTTGAGGACGCGCGCGACGCTCGCGTCTTCTTCGGTGACACCGGTCGTGACGTCGACGACCAGCATGACCACGTCGGCTTCGCGCATTGCCTGTTCGGCCTGCGCACTGACCTTGGCCGCGAGCGCGGGTTCGTCGGGGGTCAGGCCGCCGTCGCCCGGCGCGAGCCACCCGCCGGTGTCGAGGATGCGGAACCGGCGGCCGTTCCACTCGCCCACGAACTCTTTGCGGTCGCGGGTGACGCCGGGCTGTTCCTGGACGATTGCGGCGCGCGACCCGACGATGCGGTTCACGAGCGTCGACTTGCCGACGTTCGGGCGCCCGACGATCGCAACGGTGGGGAGCTCGCTCATCGCGCCACCGCCTCTCGCGCCACCGCGGCGACGAGCGCGGCGCCATCGGTGACGACGACCTCGACCGGGCGGGGCAGTTCCTCGACGGCG
>JAWXCJ010000041.1:0-2853 GCA_034408875.1 Actinomycetota bacterium | reverse complement strand
CGTGGGACATCACGGACCACGACGGTATTCCCATCGTCACCGCCGAACTCGCGATCATGCAGCTCGCGTGGTGGAAGCCAAACCCGAACTACGTGGAAGCCGTGATCCACGCCGCGCGCCGGAATCGGTTGATCACCTACGACTCGATGCTGGCCACCTTCAGCCGGCACCGGCGGCGCGGGCTGCGTGGCGTCAAGGCGACGCGCATCGCGCTCGAACGGTGGAACCCCGCGCGCCGGGCGACTGGCAGCGAGCGGGAGACGATGTTGCTCCAAGCCCTTCGAGGGCACGGCCTGCCCGAGCCCGTCCCTCAGTTCGAGGTATACGACCGCAACGGGCTGCTGATCGCGATCACCGACTTCGGCTACCCACAGTGGGATGCCGTGGTCGAGTACGACTCGGACCAGGAACACCTCGACGAGTTCCAAATTGCGCGTGACGAACGTCGGCGCAACCGCATCTCCGGGACGGGCAAGCACTACTTCGTGGCCCGCAACGCCGACTTGCGTACGGGCGGTCACAACGTGTGCGAGCAAATCCTCGAACTGGCGTCACTCAGGCAGGCGCCGCCTGCCTGAGGTACGCCAGTTGGTCATGGGTCGGGGTTGGGGCCACGTATCCTGACGTCGCGATGCGCATTGCGGCGCTTGACCTCGGCTCGAACTCCTTTCACCTGCTCGTTGCCGACGTCGCGCCCGACGGCACCTTCGAGCCGGTCGCCCGCGAGAAGGAGATGCTGCGCCTCGGCGACGAGGTAACTCGCAATGCCCGCTTCTCCCCCGCCGCGGCCGACCGGGCACTCGCAACCGTGAAGCGCTTGGTGCAGTTCGCCGAGGCGTTGGGAACGACCGAGATCATCGCCAAGGCGACCAGTGCGATCCGCACCGCCGAAAACGGCAGTGCACTCGTCGATCGCATCGAAGAAGAGACGGGCATCGACGTCGAGGTCATCAGCGGCCTCGAAGAGGCGCGGCTGATCTTCGCGGCGGTGCGGGCCAGCGTGGTCATCGAGACCCCGCCCGCGCTGTGCATCGATATCGGCGGCGGGAGTGTCGAGCTCATGGTCGGCGACACCGCGGGACTGCGCTGGGCCGACAGCGTCCCGCTCGGCGTCGGCCGCCTCACCGCCGAGTTCGTCCACGACGACCCGCCGTCGAAGTCGGACCGCAAGCTGCTCGAGAAGCGCGTGCAGACGACGCTCGAACCGTTCGTCGACGAGGTGCGCCGGCGCGATCCGCAGATGTGTGTGGGGACGAGCGGCACGATCAACGATCTCGCGATGATGGCGGTCGCCTTCGACACCGGCAGCCTGCCGCCGAGCACGAACGAACTGCGGGTCACGACCGAGCAACTCCGCAAGCTGCACGACCACATCATGAGCATCAAGACGTCGGAACGGCGCCGGCTTCCCGGCCTCGAAGAAAAGCGAGCCGAGTTGGTTCCCGCCGGCTCGACGCTGCTCACGGTGGCGCTCGAGACGTTCGGTGTCGAAACCTTGATCGTCAGCGACTGGGCGTTGCGCGAGGGCATCGTCCTCGACGCGGTGCGCACCCACGATCCGGCCGACTTCGCCGAGGAACCGCGCGCGCTGCGAAAGGCGTCGGTCACCAACCTCGCGCGCCGGTGCAACTCGGACGAAGCCCACACCGCGCATGTCGCCAAGCTCGCGCTCACGTTGTTCGACCAGACCGAACCGCTGCACGAACTCGGCGCCGACGACCGCGAGATGCTCGAGTACACGGCGCTGCTGCACGACATCGGTCAGCACGTGTCACGCAAGGGCCACCACCGGCACGCCGCGTATCTCGTCGAGAACGGCCAGCTGCGCGGCTTCTCGCCGCCCGAGGTTGCGTACCTCGCCGCGCTCGTCCGTCACCATCGACGCGGCGACCCCAAGGCGTCGGAACCCCGCTACGCCGCCCTCGACGACGAACACCGCGAACGCCTCCGCAAGCTCGACGCCCTGTTCCGCGTCGCCGACGGACTCGACCGCGGCCGCCAGAGCGTCGTCGACGACGTCCGCGTCGACATCGGAACGGATCTCGTGATGTTGCGCCTCGTGACGCACAGCGACGCCGAACTGTCGATGTGGGGCGCGCGTCGCCGCCGGGAGCTGTTCGAGAAGGTCTACGGACGCGAAGTCGAAGTCGTCGTCAGTGGCCGACAACCGTTTGGTGAATGATCCGGGCTGTCGTCTCGACCAGGTCGGCACGCGAGATCCCGATGGGTTCCAGTTCGAGGTGGAACGCGGCCATGCGCTCGATCAGCGCGACCATCGCCGCGCCCGCGGCCGCCGGCGCGACCGCGTCGACGACATTGCCCCGCTGTTGTGAAGTGGCGACCTGTGCGGTGAACCCGGTCGTGAACAGCGACAACGTGCGGTTGCGAATATCGCGGAACCGCCGGTCGCCTTCTTGTGCAGCGAGATTCCGTGTGCGTAACACGGCTCGGTTCTTGTCCCAGTAGTCGACGAAGCCGTCAACGAGAGCGCGAGCGGCGTCGAGCCCGCCGCCGTCGGACCACGGCGTATCGAGCAACGCCGCGAGCGGCACGATGTCGTCGCCGACCTCCGCGGCGAGCGCGAGCACGGCCTCTTCGGCGTCGCGGAAGTATTGGTAGAACGTCGCGGGTGACGTACCGACGGCGCGTGCGATGTCGACAACGCGCAGGTCGCGGATGCCGTGGGTTTCGAGCAACGTCGCCGACGCGTCGAGGAGCTTTCGCCTCGTCGTCGCGCCGCGCCGACCCAGGGGGCGGCCGTCGAGCGCAACGGGCTGATCCATCACATGGCTCCCTCGCTGCGCCGTCCGTGGCTTCGCTGCGTCCGCACGGTCACATGGCTCCCTCGCTGCG
>JAWXCJ010000040.1:0-10484 GCA_034408875.1 Actinomycetota bacterium | reverse complement strand
TGCGAGGTCGTCGACTCGCGCATGCCTGCTGTCGCGGCGAGGTCGGTGACGCACAGCTCGTCGGTGACCATGAGCGAGGCGAGCAGCCGGATCCGGCTGGGGTCGGCCAACACGCCGAACAGCGCCGCGCATCGGGCCACCGTGTCGGCGTCGGGAAGCGCGCTGCGAACGGGGCCCATCGCCGGATAATATCTGTATACCTATTCAGATGTCCAGGTTTTCGGTCGAGAGGCCCGCCGGGCCCGGGTTAGCGTGCGCGTCGTGCGCTTGCGGCCTGCGATAACCGCCTTCGTCGTCGCCCCTGTGCTCGTGCTTGGCGCCTGCGGAGGTGACGACGGCTCGGTGCCGGCCGAGACAGCCGATGCCGATGCCGACGTGGGCGCGGCGTTGTACGCGGCGAACTGCGCGTCGTGCCACGGTGACGATCTCCGGGGGACCGACCGGGGACCTTCGCACCTCTCCCAGGTGTACGAAGAAGGTCATCACTCGGACGAGGCGTTTCGCGGCGCCGTCGAAGCGGGCTCAGTCGCGCATCACTGGAACTTCGGCGACATGGCACCGGTGCGCGGCCTGACCGAGGCGGAGGTCGCCGCAATCATCGCCTTCATCCGGAGCGTGCAAGAAGCCGAGGGCTTCGAGCCGTACCCGCCCGACTAGACCGCTCCGCCGTGACGCACCGCGACGAAGAGGCTGTCAGCGACTCAACTCGTAGCCGATCACATCGATCAGAGCGTCGACGGCGTCGGCAGGGACGTCGTCGGCAGGAACGATAACCGTGAAGATACGACCGTCGACGACGACGACGCCGAGGTGCAACGAGTTGCCGGTGAAGCGAGTGGCGTTGTCGCCACTGTCGAGTTCAACCTCTTGCATATCGCCGTCGTCCGCGCTGGCACGATTGATGTCGACGACGAAGTCGTACGCGTCCTCGCCGGTGCGGCCGCCGAGGTCCTCGTCGCTGCGCATGGAAGCGATCGTGATGTTCGACGTCGGACCCGACTCCAGCGAGTAGCCGTAGTGGCACTGCGGCGTGCCCGAGTCTTGGGGCTCCGCTTCGGTAACGGTCACCCCCAGCGCGTCGCCGACATCGTCTCCGGTGACCGCGGCACAGACTTCCTCGCTCGTCAACGCCGCGACTGCCTCGCCGGCGTCGTCAGAGTCGTCGATCGACGACGTCTCGCTGGTCGGAGCGGCATCGTCGTCGTCGCCACCGCACGCACCGAGAACGAGCACACCGGCGATGACCCCGACGAGAAGTGAACGGCGACTGCTCCGCATCGTCGGCGAACGTAGCACGGCCGTTCAGGCGACCGTTGCCTGCCGGAGCGCCGGGGCGAGGTTGCCCGTGCTGGCGATGGCGAGGTTGTCGAGCCCGAGCCACGAGCGCAGCGCGTCGAGCTCGGCGACCGCCGCGGGCGCGATCGCAGCCGGGTCGGCGCCGGGTTCGGCGTAGGCGCCGCGCACGCGCAGCGCGGAGACCTTGCGGTCCGACTTGAGGTCGAAGCGGGCGACGAGCTCGTCGCCCACGAGCAACGGCATCACGTAGTAGCCGTACACGCGCTTGGGCTCGGGGACGTACACCTCGATCGTGTAGTCGAAGCCGAACAGCCGACTCGTGCGACTGCGCTCCCAGATGAGCGAGTCGAACGGCGACAACAACGTCGCGGTTGGCCGCGTCGGGCGGCGCACCCGCACATCGGGCGTTGTGTACGCGGCGTCGCGCCAGCCGTCGACCTGCACCGAGACAAGCGATCCCGACTCCACGAGTTCTGCGACTCGCGCCGCGGCCGCCTTGGGCCTGATGTAGTAGTACGCCGCGAGATCGGACACCGTGGCCACGCCGAGCGACCGGGCCGACGACAGCAGTAGCTCGCGCTGCGCCTCCTCGGTGGTCGGCGTCGGCTGCGCGAGGACTGGCGCGGGGATGACGCGTTCGGGAATGTCGTACACCCGCTCGAAGTTCGGGGTCCGCCATCCGGCGACCGCGCCGATCGCGAACAGGTGCTCGAGTGCGACGCGGCCTTGCGACCGACGATCCCACCACTCGCCGTCCTGGCGGCGGGGATCACTGAGTTGCCCGGCCGTGAGCGGCCCGCGGTCGCGCACCTCGGCCAGCACCGCGGCGATGTACTTCGCGTTCGCCTTGCGGTATTCCTCCCGGCGGGCGACACGCAGCGGAGTGGCGCCGGCGTGCGCCATACGCCAGCGGAACAACGGCTGCGCGGCCATCGGCACCAGCGACGCGGCATGGCCCCAGTACTCGAACAGCTCGCCGCCGGGACCGGTCAGCGAGTGGAGGTGGTCCGGGTCGTACGCGCCCAACCGGCTGAACAGCACGAGGAATTGGGTGCGGGCGACCACGTTGATCGCGTCGAGTTGGAGGGTCCCGACCGTTTCGATCGCGTTGTGCACGTGCCTGCGGCCGACGGTGCCCTTCGGTCGCGGTTTGCCCAGACCCTGTGCGCCGATTGCCAACCACCGGGCTTCGACGGCTGAGAGGTCGGCTCCGGCGCGCATTTCCGGATCCTAGGAACCCCGGTAGCGTCTCGCTCGTGACTGATCTTGCAACCGTCGCTCCCGCGTTCGTCGAGATGGCCCACAACATCGTGTGGTGTTCCGCCGCGACCGTCGACGCCCGGGGCCGGCCGCGCTCGCGCGTCCTGCACCCACTGTGGAACTGGGACGGCAAGGAACTCACCGGGTGGATCGCCACCGGGCCGACGCCGCTCAAGCGCGCCCATCTCGACGCGCACCCGTTCGTGTCGTGTAACTACTGGGCACCCAACCACGACACCTGCGTCGCCGAATGCAGTTCAGAATGGTTCTTCGACGACGAGACGCGCGCCGAGGTGTGGAACGCGTTCAAGAACGCACCGGCACCGGTTGGCTACGACCCCGCGATCGTGCCGGTGTGGACCAGCCCGACCGACGACACGTTCGCCGCGCTCAAGGTCACGCCCTGGCGCCTGCGGGTGATGCCGGGCACGATGATGCTCGCCGGTACCGGCGAATTGTTGACCTGGTCGGCCTAGCGGTCGGGCGTCGGTACCGCCGTCGCGGGGTACGGGCGGTGCAACCAGCGCGGGAGTGACGCGTCGGGGATCTCGTGTACCGCCTCGAGCGGCGCGCCGGGCACGACGCCTTCGCGCAACGTCGGCTCCTCGTGCAGTTCGGGCGGCCACGCTTCGGCCACACCGACAATTGTCGTCAGCGCCGCGCTCCCGAGCGCGACCACACCCGTGTCCGAGTCGGGAGGAGCTGTGACGCCGGTCGCGCGCAACTCGAACTGGAGCTTGCCTTCGTCGGATTCCGCGACCGCCGCTCGTACCGCACCGAACGGCGCGAGGCGCGCCCACCGGACGCCGTTGACGTCGTCGTAGGGCAGGCCGGGAACGTTGAGATTGAGGACCGTGCGCGCGGGTGCTTCCAACAAGCGGGGGAACACGTCGACTGCGACACGCGCGGCCGTGGCCCAGTACCACTCCTCGCCACTGTCGATGCTCACCGCCAGCCCGGAACAGCCGAAGTTCTGGGCCGTCAACGCGGCTCCGACCGTTCCCGAATGCAGGATGGCCCGGCCCGTGTTGAGTCCGGGGTTGATGCCCGACACGACGACGTCGGGCGGGTCGCCGAATGCGCCGAGGCGGGCCGCGACCACGCACATCGCGGGCGGCGCGTCGAGAGAGAAGGCCGTGATGCCGTCGCACCCGGGCAGCGCGACGCGGATGCTGTCGAGGTGCCGGTCGGCGTGGATCATGCCGAGCGCGGCACCGACCCCGCTGCGATCGGAGTTCGGTGCGACCACGATGACCTCGTACCCGGCGTCGCGCAGCGCGCACGCGAGAGCATGCAGCCCCTCGGATTCGACCCCGTCGTCGTTGGTGACCAGTACTCGCATACGCCCTTCCTATACCCGGCGAGTCTCGCGCGATCTCGTAGCCTCGCCCGAACGTGATCAAGTACCTGGGCTCGAAACGGCGGCTCGTTCCCGTACTGGGCGACATCTGCGCCGCGGCCGGGGCGCGCACGGCACTCGACCTGTTCACGGGGACGACACGGGTCGCCCAAGAATTCAAACGCCGGGGGGCAACCGTTACCGCGGTGGACACCGCCCGTTACTCCGAAGTGTTCGCCCAGACCTACGTCGCGTTGGACGCGGACGAGGTCGACTACCCGGCGCTGAACGAAGCGCTCGCCGACCTGGCCGATCGACCGGGCTACGACGGGTACGTCACCGAGACGTTCTGTTCGTCGTCCCGGTTCTTCCAGCCCCATAACGGTCGCCGTATCGACGCGATACGCGACGCGATCGAGCGCGACTATCGCGACTCGTGGATGTACCCGGTGCTGCTGACGAGCCTGATCGAGGCCGCCGATCGTGTCGACTCGACGACCGGTGTGCAGATGGCGTACGTGAAGGCGTGGGCGCAGCGGTCGCACCAGGATCTCGAGTTGCGCGTGCCGGAGCTCCTGCCCGGAACCGGTCGCGCCGTGCGCGGCGACGCGTGCGCACTCGCCGCTTCCCTCGGGTCGTTCGATATTGCGTACCTCGACCCGCCGTACAACCAGCACCGCTACTTCACGAACTACCACATCTGGGAAACGCTCGTCGCGTGGGACGCGCCGGAGCACTATGGCGTCGCGTGCAAGCGTGTTGACGCCCGCGCCGACGACACCAAGAGCGCGTTCAACCGGCGGCGGCGCATGCCGGTTGCGCTCGCGCAGGTGATCGTCGACGTCGACGCCGCGCTCGTCGTCGTGTCGTACAACGACGAGTCGTGGGTACCGATCGACGATTTGGTCGTCATGGGTGAGGCCCGGGGCGGCGCAGTGCGCACGCTGTCGTTCGACTCGCGCCGCTACGTCGGCGCGCTGATCGGGATTCACAACCCGAACGGCGACAAGGTCGGGACGGTGTCGCACGTGCGCAACACCGAGTACGTCCTGCTTGCCGGTGATCGTGACCTCGTCGACCGGGTCGCCCAAGGAGTCGTTCCGCCTGACCGGCAAAGGTGCTGGTGAGAGGCCTGTCGTCCGGTTGCATGAGCGGGAAATGACTTGCCCGAGTGATGCGCAACGCCGATGAGGGTAGGTAATGGAGCCGATGTCTGTACCCCCCACGGTGCTTGCACCGCCGCCGTGCCTGCACCTCGACCCCCCGGCGACACCGGCGAGCTTTTTCGCCGACCGCCGCCGCTTGCTCATCGGGGTCATCGCGGCCTTCGGCTTTCTCGCAGCGTCGGCCGCGATCTCCAACGCGTGGTTGTTGATGCAATGGGACAAGCCGATCCAGAAGTTCATCGAATCGAATCGCAACGGCACCCTCGACACGGTGTTCCTCACCGTCTCGCGGTTCGGATCGACGATCGTCGTGCTCTCGGTCGGATCGCTGCTGACCTTGCTGACCTGGCGCCGGTGTCGGGCCGTTGCGATCGCGATCCTCGTGGCGATGCTCGCCCGTCCGCTCCTCGAGTTCACGTTCAAAGAACTGGTGAACCGTGACCGGCCCAACCTCGACCGCATGGTCAACGGTGTGGGCTACTCGTTCCCGAGCGGCCACCCCATGGCGGCAATCGCGCTCTGGGGAATGCTGCCCGTTGTCGTCGGGCTCTTCACGACCCGGCGCGCGGTGTGGTGGGCGACCGTTGTCCTCTCGGCGTGCATGATCGTCGGGATCGGCATGAGCCGCGTGTACCTCGGTGTGCACTGGGTCTCCGACGTCGTCGGCGGACTCCTCCTCGGTGCCATCTTCCTGCTCGGCATCGAGTGGGTCATGCACCGGGCCCACGGTCTGACGGGCTGCGCCGCGGCGCACGCCCACGTGCACGCCGAAACCCGCTTCCGCGAACGCGAGCTCGTCTAGCGCGCTAGTCGGTTTCTGTTTCCTCGATCTCGGTGATCGGGGCGGCGGTGAAGAGGTACGTGCGCAGCATCTGGTCCCACTTCGGGTCCTGACGCCGGAGCCATTCGAGCGTCATCGCCGCGTGTTCCTTCTCTTCGTCGCGGTTGTGCTCGAGGACGGCGCGCAACGAGTCGTCCTTGGTGGCCGCGGCCCGCTGGTCGTACCAGTCGACGGCTTCGAGTTCTTCCTGGAGCGACACGATCGCGCGGTGGCGATCCATCACCGCGTCGCTCAGCGACTCCAGCGGCTCGTGGTAACCCGCGTGCTCTCCCATGCGTTCGTTCCTCCGGTTGCTACTGCGTCAGTCGGCGGTTGATTGGCTCATGATGTGCTCGATCCACCACTGCGGCGCGCCGCCCATGAGTGTGCCGAGGTCCCAGTAGTCCCACCAGCGCACGATCTTCCCGTCGCGCAGCTGCTGCATCGACATGAACGGAAGTGATACCCGTTCACCCGTATTCCATTCCCAGTGTTCGACGTGCTCGGTGACGACGTTGTCGCCTTGGGCCACGACGGTCAGGACGTCGTGACCGATCCCCGAGAGCGGGTCGAGGCCGATGCGGAGGCGCCGGACGATCTGTTCGGGTCCGCGGGCGACGTCGTCGGCCGGGGTCGGCACGTCGGTGTACTCGCTGTCGGGGCCGAAGTACGAGGCGACCGTGTCCCACTCGCGGCGGTACAGGTCGGTCCAGAACCGGGCGACGCGGTTCGTGTTGGTGTTGCTCACGAGAGGGTGCTCCGGTTCAGCGGGGCCGAGGGCGAGAACGTCACCGGCATCGACTCCAGGCCGCTGATGAAGTTGGCGCGCCGGCGCGGGAGTGACGCCGAGTCGGCCGCGAGTTCGATGTCGGGAAGGCGCGCCAGCACCTGCTCGAACATCACGCGCAGCTCGAGCCGGGCCAGGCTGTTGCCGAGACAGAAGTGGCTGCCGAACCCGAACGCGACGTGCTCGTTGGGGTTGCGCTCCCCGTCGAAGCGGAACGGGTCGACGAACTTCTGCTCGTCGCGGTTGGCCGACTCGTACAGCAGCATGCACTTCTCGCCTTCGTGGAGCTCCTGACCGAGGAACTCGACGTCGTGCGTGACTGTGCGGCACATGTTCTTGATCGGGGTCACCCAGCGCAGCATCTCTTCGACCGCGACGGGGATCTTGTCGCGATCGGCGGCGAGCAGGGCGCGCTGGTCGGGGTGCAACAGCAGCTGTTCCATCCCGCCGCTGATGACGTGGCGCGTGGTCTCGTCGCCCCCGATGAGGATCAGCAGCGACTCGTACACGAGGTCGTCGTGGCTGAGGCGGTCGCCGTCGACTTCGGCGTGCACGAGAATGCTCATGAGATCGTCGGTCGGCGTGTCCCGCCGCTGCGCGATGACCCGCTCGGCGTACCCCTGATACTCGATCATGGCGTTCATCGCGCCGACCATCGCGGCCTCGTCGTTGCTGCCGCTCGCGCTCACCATGTCGTCGGACCAGCGCAGGAGGTCGTCGCGATCCTCGGGTTCGACACCGAGCATGTCGCCGATGACCACCATCGGCAGCGGCGCCGCGATGTCGTTGACGAAGTCGCACTCGCCCCGCTCGCACACCTGGTCGATGATCGCGTCGCAGACATCGCGCAGGCGGGCTTCGCTGTCGCGCACCCGCCGGGGCGTGAACCCCCGGTTCACGAGCTTGCGGCGGCGGAGGTGCTCGGGGTCGTCCTTGTCGATCATCATCGGCAGCGCCGGTGTCTCGGGCCGTATGCCACCCGCGTTCGAGAACGTCGCCGGGTCCTTCGACGCGCCGAGCACGGCGCCGTAGCTGGCGAGGCCCCACACGCCGTTCTTCGCGTCGAAGAAGACGGGCGCGTGTTCACGCATCCACGTGTACTTCTCGTGCGGGTCGTCGACGTAGAAGTTCCCGTCGACCAGGTCGATGTCGTCACGCGTGGGGTGCACGGCGTTCAGTTCAGTTGCGCGTCGAGCGTGATGGTCGTACCGGTCAGCGCCTTGCTCACCGGGCAGTTCGCCTTGGCGTCCGCGGCCATCTCGTCGAACTGCTCTTTGCTCAAACCGGGCACCGTGCCCCGCGTCGTCAGATGGATGCCGGTGATGCCCTCACCCGGCTGGAAGGTCACGTCGGCAGTGGTGTCGAGCGACTCGGGTGCGTGGCCGGCCTTGGCGAGCGCGTTCGAGAACGCCATCGAGAAGCACGACGAATGCGCGGCGGCGATGAGTTCCTCGGGACTGGTCCGGCCCTCCGGATCGTTCGCCCGCGACGCCCACGTCACGTCGTAGGTCCCGAGTCCCGAGGACTCGAGGGTGACGTGTCCGCCCCCTTCGATCAGTGACCCTTCCCAATGCGTGCTGGCTCGGCGGGTTGTCGCCATGACGGGTACCTCCGGTTGGTCGAACGTTGCCGCGACCTTACGGCGCGGACAATCGGTCGGTCGAAGGTGACTACTTCGGCGCCATCCTGATCCCGGCGTCGAGGCGGATCACCTCGCCGTTGAGGTAGGGGTTGCGCACGATCTCGAGCACGAGCGATGCAAAATCGGCGGCGGTGCCGAGCCGCTTCGGGAACAGCACCGTTTGCGAAAGGGCGTCGCGGGCCGCGTCGGGCAGGGTCCCGAGCAGGGGAGTGTCGATGAGGCCGGGCGCGACCGTGCACACCCGAATCCCGGCCGCGGCCAGGTCGCGGGCCGCAGTGAGGGTGAGCGCCACGACGCCGCCCTTCGACGCCGAGTACGCGGCCTGACCGATCTGGCCGTCGTACGCCGCGACCGACGCGGTGTTGACGATGACGCCGCGGGCGCCGTCGGCGTCGGGTTCGTTGCCGTTCATGGCCGAGGCTGCGAGGCGCAACACGTTGAACGTGCCGACCAAGTTGATGTCGACCACCTTGCGGAACGTCTCGAGGTCGTGGGGCGCACCGTCGCGGTTGATCGTGCGCTGCGCCCACCCGATGCCCGCGCAGTGGATGCACGTGCGCAGCGGCGCGAGCTCGACCGCAGCCGCGACCGCGGCTTTCATTTCGTCGTCGCTCGTGACATCGGCTTGGGCGAAGAGCCCACCAATGTCCGACGCGACGACCTGTCCCTTCGCGGCGTCGCGGTCGACGACCACGACCTGCGCGCCCTCCGCAGCGAGGGCGCGCGCCGTCGCCTCACCCATCCCCGACGCGCCGCCGGTGACCAGTGCCGAAGTTCCCGCAAGCGATGACATGGCGGCGAACGTAGTCGCCGCCCGCGCTACTGCTGGTAGTAGTGCCAGTACAGGTCGACGAAGCCGCCCACAGGGACGTCGATCGTCACCTCGTTGTTGGACGGTGGGTAGATCCACCCGTGGGGCCAGTCGGCGTGGCAACTGATGCTGTTGTAACAGAGCGTGTAGCCGAGGTCCCAGCCCGCGGGCCGTTCGGCCCGAATCTTGTGCCGGCCCGGGGAGATGTTCGAGAGGACGTACGGGTTGACGTTGCCCGCAACGAGGTTCCCGTCGAGCCAGATCTTCATGGCGACCACGGCCGGCATTCCCACCGACCCACCGACGTGTTCGATCATCTTGAAACCCTGGATGGTTCCGTTCCGCCGGACGTACCACTTCACGTCGAGGTACCCGCCGTCATCGGGATTTGCCGTCGCCGTGTCGCCGAGCGTCGGAGTCTTGGAGTCGTGACAGTTGGTCCGGTTGGAGCACGCCGTGTAGAAGACGCTGTAGCCGGCCGGCGCGGTGAGCGTCAGCGAGTTCTGGGTCGGGAACGCGTTCGGGAGGGGTTTGTTGAACGCGCCGTTGCTCGTGGCGATCGCCGCGCCGTTCAGCTTCAGTTGTACGTTCATCGACACCGGCACGATGGAGCCCGAGACGTGCCGAGGTGCCGGCGGTGTCGTCGGTGTCGTCGGAGGAGGAGTGGTGCCGCCCCGAGCCGGCGGAAGTTGCTCGGCCCCGTCCGCACAGAAGGTCGTGTAGCAGTACGTGTGCACTTCCACGACACCCGTGAGGGAGTGCCGGTGGGTCTCGGCGATGGTGCCGTTCTCGAACTCGCACGATGCTCGCAGCGTCGCCGTGTACGTCGAGAACGGCCCGCCGTAGCCAAGCCCGGTTGCGCTCACGCGGGGCGTGGACGTGTAGCCGTTGGGTGCCGTGCAGACGGAACCGTCCCGGCTGAAGGTCCAGGTCAGGTTGTTCATGCAGATCCGCGACCGGAACGTCAACCTGCCGATATTCGGGACCGTCCTTGTGTGTTCGCCGGTGAAGGACTTGCCGGAGCAATACGCACCGGCCCCGACCTCGACCGGGGGTGAGAGGCAGCCCGTGAGGCTTGCCGCGCCCAGCACGACAGCGATGATCGCCACGATGGCGCGCTTCGGAGACCTCATGCTCGTCCTTCCATGGGCGGTACGCGACTCCGAATCAGGCACTTTAGTCAGATACGGGGGCCATTGTCCATATTGTCTCAGGGAATTTGTGGGGGGCGGCGCGATCGCGGCGCCCCGGGCCAGAATCGAGGCCGTGCGGACGCAGCGGAGCCACGGACGGCGCAGCGAGGGAGCCATGTTGACCGTGCGGACGCAGCGGAGCCACGGACGGCGCAGCGAGGGAGCCATGT
>JAWXCJ010000039.1:0-5315 GCA_034408875.1 Actinomycetota bacterium | reverse complement strand
GACGATCACATCGCTCGGGCGCAGCTCGATGCGCTCGGCCAGCTCGTGTACCTGGTCCCAGAAGGCCCCAATGCCCTCGTGGCCGACGTGGGGCGGTTGACCGACGGGATCGTGCCAGACGGCTTCCGGGTGGAACAGGGCCAGCACAGCGGCCCGGTCCGCGTTGTTCGTGCCCGCGACGTAGGCGTCGACGACCGCCTTGACCGCTTCGTGACTCGCCACGGACGCCAAGTTAGCCACGACAGCTCATGTAGCACCGCCGGACCTCGCGATTCACCAGTTCCGAGCGCGACCCAGGCACTGCGGTCTTCGCCCGCAATGACGCCGATCTCCGACAGGGTGTTGGTCAATTGCGACAATCCGGCGACGATCACGGCTCGGTGATGCGGGTTCGAGCGCGCGACGTCGGCGCCGTCGGGAATGCCGAGGCATTCGTACACCATCGGATCGATGCTCATCTCGGCGACCCCGGCCACGACGAACGGCGCGGCGTCGGCGACCGCCCGCCGTTCCTCGGCCGCGAGCTGCGGCCAGAGTTCGGCGAGGTAGGTCTTCGCGAAGCTCACGTGACGCGCCTCTTCGAGCACGTGCAGACGCGCGATCTGGCACGAGACCGCGTGCACACATTCGTCGCGCATGGTCTTGCGGTTGATGTGGTCGAGCAGCTCTGCGACCGCGAGGATCAGCAGATACGACGTCGCGGCCCGGCTCGGAGTGCGCAGCCAGTCGCTGTACGCGCATGTCGACGGGCTGGACGGCCTTCGACGCGACCTCGCGGTTCTCGGCCAGCAGTCGCTCGCCGACCAGCTCGGGCGCGCGGTGACGGGTCGCGCCGGGGAGGACGCGCTCCGCGCGCTGTGCGACGCCTACGCCCGGTTCGCCGCCGAGCGCCCCGGTCTCTACGCGTGCTCGCAGCGAGCACCCGGCGACGACGCGGCGCTCGAGCTGACGAGCGACGCCGCCACCGAGCCCTGGCGCGCGGTGCTCAGGTCGTTCGGTCTCACGCAGACGGAGATCGTGCACTTCCACCGAGCGCTCTGGGCGGCGCCGCACGGCTTCGTGACGCTGCGGGGGCCAGGGCTCATGACCCGCACCGCGAGTCCCGACCGCAGCTTCGCAGTGATGGTTGGCGTCTTCGTCGCCGCGCTCACCGTAGAACGGTGAGGTCACGCAGGTATCGCGTGGGCCCGATCGCCAATCGCGGCCGCGTATACCGCCGCGACGGTGAGCGGTCGGCGAACCGTCACCTCGGCATCGCCGCCACGATTACCGTTCCAGGTGCAGGCGACGACGAGCCCGGCCGCGGGGTCGGAGAACGCGAACGTCGCACCGACGCGGCCCGAATGACCGAACGATTCCTCGGAGCAGCACCCGCCGAAATCGTGCCGGCGAAGGTCGACCATGAATCCGAGACCGAACGTGCACTCGCGTCCCAGCGCGGGGTCGAACGCGACGGGTCGCGACGGGCGCACCCACTCCCGCAACGTTGCGCCCGAAACCGCTAGGTCGGACGCACGCCCAGCCAGCACATGGGACACGCCGACGTAAAAGCGCCCGAGCGCGGCAGTGGTCGCCCACGCGCCCATTGCCGAGTACGGCTCCGTCGCCGCGCGCGCCGTACGTTCGAGTAGCAACGGCACGACGCGCTCGCCGTCCATACGGCATTGCACGGCGATACGGTCGCGGGCTGCGCGGTAGTCGTCGGACCCGAACTCGAGGCTGATGCCGTCGGCAATTCCGAGCGGCGCCAACACCTGGTCGCGGACAAACGTGGAAGCGCGCGTACCGGTCGCGTGCTCGAGTGCCCAGCGCAGAACCTGCCAGCCCGCGTACTCGCTGTACGCAGCATGCTCCCCGAGTATCCAGGCCGGGTTGAGGCGCGCCGTTGCAACGAGTTCCGGTCGCCGGTCAGCGGGTGTCACCATCGCATGCTCGGCGCTCGGGTCGATGAGCCCAGCACTGTGGTTCAACACCTGCCGCAAGGTCACATTCGCGAACGCCGCCGAGGCCAGGCCCGGGACGGCCATCCCGACAGTGTCGTCGAGCCGTAGGAGACCGGCTTCGACTGCGACCGCCATTCCGACGGCCAGAAGTGGCTTCGACGCGCAGTAGATGACGTGCAGCGAATCGGATCCGATGGGCCGGTCAGTGCCGTCGACGCCGTGCGCGCACTCGAGCACGCACTCGCCGTCGACCGCGACGAACAGTTGGACGCCGCGGTACCAGCCGCGCGCGATGTCTTCGATGGCCGCGTCTTCGACGGCGCGCAGGTCGCGGGTCACGTCCCGAGTTCCTCGACTAGCCGGCGCCACGGTTGCGACGCGAGCACCACCGCGAACGCGGCGAGCGCGTCGAGGTGCACCGCGCCGCCCGTCGCGAAGAACTCGCGGAACTCGTCGGTTTCGACGAGTCCGCCCGCGGCGGCCAGCGCCGGAATGTCGCCCTCCAAACCGCCGCCGGCATCGAGTGCCTCGAGGACATCCCACATTCCTGACCGCAGGCGCAGGTACGCCCAGTACGGAAGCAGAACGACGACGTCGGGAACGTCGACCGCCGGTGGTGTCGGCGTAACGATTCGCCCGTCGACGATGACAAGGGAGAAGCGCCACCGCCCGAAGAGCGTGTCGGCGAGCCGCCACTCGACGCTGAACGAGAGGTTCGGAATGACCGGCAGCGCGTCGGCGGCCTGTGTCGCGTCGAGATCGAGCGGGGGCAGAGGCAGGGCGCGAACCGAACCGTCGAGCGGCTCGAGCAGCTTCGTGCGCGCCAGCGCGCCCGGTCGGCTTTCGTCGCGGCGGATCAACGCGACGGCGTCGGCCGGTGTCAACGAAAGAGCGAAGTCGCACGGAACGCTCTCTTCCGCCGTCCACGACGTGAGCTCACCGCCCGCAAACCCGAGGGTGTGCACCGACCGTGCGGCGGCGCCGACTGCGAGTTGCACGACGAGTTCCGGGTCGGACGCCGCGCCGCGTCGCTGCGTGAAGGTCCGGCGGGCCGTGTCCAACCACGCGAGCGCTTCGAGGTCGGCCGTCGGCCCCGGCGTGTCGTTCGTTAGCGTCGGCACCACGTTGATCTCCGTCAGCTCGCGACCGCGCCAGTAACGGTCTCGCGGGCGATCTCGGTTCCGTCCGCGGCCACGAATACCAACGAGGCGGTCATGCCGCTCGCCGGACCGCCCGGAACTGGCCCGGACACCGGGACTACGCGCGCCCCGTCCGGCACCGGCGACACGACGAAGTCATCGCCGCGGTCCTGCGCGACCCACGCGGTTCCCTCCGGCAGGAGCACCCACAGGAGGGCGACGTCGTCGCACCAGCCCAAGCCCCCGCCCATCCCGGTCGGTTGGTTCGCCGCCGGGTCGTAGCGGGCAACGCTGAGCGCGCATTCGTCCCACGCGCCCGATCGCTCGACAAACAGGCAGGCAGTGAGCTCGCCCGACGCGTCGTCGACGTGTCCGATCACGATGCCTTCTGGATCCGCGCGCCGCACCACCGGTACGGTGCCGACCGCGGCTGCGCACGTTTCTGGCGCGCCGGCCGGAACACTGGCCTCGGCTGTCGCCGCGTCCAACGCGGGGAGGTCGAGAACCGCGGCGCCCGATTCGGGCACTGTGGTGGTCGCGAGCCCGCCGGTCGGCGTCGACGTTGTCGTGCGCTCCTCGCGAGCGTGATCGCGGTCGCTGTCGGCGTCGCTCGAGCATGCGGCGGCAACGACGAGGGCGACGAACGCAGCCAATAGCGGGCGGCGGGTCATCACTTCATCTTCCGGCGTACGCCCTCGTAGGCGCCGTCGGTCAGGTAGTCGCGCTCCCACATCCCGGTGCCGTAGGCCTCGCCCTTGGACTCGATGAATATGCCTCGGTTATTCGAGTAGTTGCGGCCGTAGTATAACGCGACGTGGCCGTTCTTCGCGACCGCGTCCATCGTCATGAGGTCGGCCTTCGAAATGCGGAAGAACGGGTCGTTGGATCCCGGCGTTTGGTAGTGGAACGAAGCGTACGGGCCGTGCACATTGGTCATGTATCCGTAGTTCCACTGCTCGCCCCTCGGGCGGGCTGGGTTCAGGTGCCAGCTCTTGAAGACGAGCCCCGAACAGTCAGGGCCTTCACCGCGGGTCCCCGTGAGCTCCTGCGGATCTCCGGGACTTTCGTCAATGTCGTTGTTGTTCCAGCAGCCGCCGCCGTACTGGTAGCCGTCCCCCAGCGCGCTCACGGCGTAGATGGCGTAGACGAGGCGCTCGTAGCCGGGCGAGATGTATTGCAGGGTCGGACCGTTGGAGTTACAGGCCCCCTGGAAGTTCGTGTGGTACGCACCGGCGGGTGCCGCGGGGTTGCCCAGACCGGCGACGGCCAAGCCGACGCCAAAGGTCCGCAGCAACGCCGTCGCATCTCTTGGCTGCATCATGGCTTTCCTCCGATCTTGTAGGTGACGACTTCCGCGCCCTTGGAGTCGGTGCGCAGCTGGTACAAGCCGGCGGGGCCGATATCGAACCGACCGTCGGGAAGCGACTCAGCCCATTGCGCGTAGTCGACGGTGAACGACTCTCGCAGGCCCTCGGGGCCGAGCCGCAGCACCAGATTCTCTCCGTGATCCTCGTTCCAGATGCCGACGACGACGAGCACGCCGTCGTCGAGCGGAACTGCGAGCGACAGACCACCGAAGAGCGAGCCTGAAGTCCGGACCCGCCAGGCGCGCAAGCCGCCCGCGTCGTCACGCCGCGCGACGAGCATGTCCTCGTTCGTGAAGCTCGTGACGATGTCGGGGAGTTCGGCGTCGACCGCTCCGGCGTTGCCAAGTGCGGCCGGCGAAGTGACGTCGACGAGCGCCCGGCTGCCGTCCTCGGTCACCGCGCGCCACGCCCCTTCCGACTGGATCGCCACACCGCTCGGCGACTGCGCGAGCTGCACCGCGCCGTTGGGTGCAGCAACGCGGTCTTGCAGCCGACCGGCACGGTCGAAGCGAGATACCGCGCCCAAATGCTCGAGGCCGCGGGCCTCCGACACGTAGATGTCGCGGTCGGTCGCGAGGATGTCGCCGAACGGGAACGTGGTTTCGGGCAGTTGGACCAGGCGCGTCGGGCCGCCTCCTGCGAGCACGACGCGGCGATTGTGGCCATCGAAGAGTGCGACCTGACCGCCTTCGGTCACCGTGAACGACGACGGACCGGTGATCGACTCCTCGCCGCCGCCAGTCTTGCCGACACGCCCGGCACCGGTGCCCCATGCGGCTCGGTACACGTTCGAAGTCGGCGCGCGAGTCGCGCCGAAGGTGGGCGCGGCCAACGCGACGTCGGTGAACGCGGTCGCGACCTCGACG
>JAWXCJ010000038.1:0-3418 GCA_034408875.1 Actinomycetota bacterium | reverse complement strand
GACCTGGACGGGATGTCGCTCTCCGATGCGATCGACGGCACGATCATCGCATTCGACGACGGCGATCTGGTCAGCGGTCAGGTAGTCAAGATCGACTCCGACGAGGTGCTCCTCGACATCGGCTACAAGTCCGAGGGCGTCATTCCCTCGAAAGAACTCTCGATTCGCAACGACGTCGACCCGCATGAGGTCGTCACGCTGGGCGAACAGATCGAAGCCCTTGTCCTCCAGAAGGAAGACAAGGACGGCCGGCTGATCCTCTCGAAGAAGCGGGCGCAGTACGAGCGCGCGTGGGGCACCATCGAGTCGGTCAAGGCCGCCGAGGGCGTGGTTTCCGGGCCCGTCATCGAAGTGGTCAAGGGCGGCCTCATCATCGACATCGGCCTGCGGGGCTTCCTGCCCGCCTCCCTCGTCGACCTCCGGCGGGTCCGTGACCTGCACCCCTTCGTGGGCCGGGTGCTCGAGTGCAAGATCATCGAGCTCGACAAGAACCGTAACAACGTCGTCCTCTCCCGCCGGGCGTACCTCGAAGAAACCCAGCGGGAACAGCGCGACGAGTTCCTCACGAACCTCAAGCCGGGCGAAGTCCGCAGCGGTGTGGTCTCGTCGGTCGTCAACTTCGGCGCCTTCGTCGACCTCGGCGGCATGGACGGCCTGGTGCATGTGTCCGAGCTGTCCTGGAAGCACGTCGACCACCCGTCGTCGGTGGTCCAGGTGGGCGACGAGGTCACGGTCCAGGTCCTCGACGTCGACCTCTCCCGGGAGCGGATCTCACTCTCGCTCAAGGCGACCCAGCAGGACCCGTGGCAGGAGTTCGCCACCGGCCACCAGGTCGGCGAACTGGTCTACGGCCGGGTCACGAAGCTCGTGCCGTTCGGCGCGTTCGTGCAGGTCGGCGAAGGGATCGAGGGTCTCGTCCACATCTCGGAGATGGCGGCGCACCACGTCGACGCTCCCGAGCAGGTCGTGACACCCGGCGAAGAGTTGTGGGTGAAGATCATCGACATCGACCTCGAACGCCGGCGCATCTCGCTGTCGATCAAGCAGGCCGCCGAAGGTGGCGAGGTCGCAGCCGAGTACCGCGACTTCTACGGCGAGCACGCCTACGACGAGCAGGGCAACTACATCGGCCCCGACTACCACGGAGCCGAAGGCGAGGCGCCTGCCGGCGCACCTGAGGGTGCACCGGCGGCCCCGCCCGAGGGTGCGGCCGCGGCCGCCGGGGAAGTGGCAGCCGAGGGCAGCGAGGCCGAGACTCCGCCTGCGGCCCCCGTCGCCGAGGTTGCGGCACCGCCGGCCCCCGACGCGCCCGAAGCGGAATCCGCGCCCGAAGCGGAATCCGCACCCGAGGCCTGAGTATCCCGAACTACGCGGCGAGCCGGATTTCGCGCGGGGCGCGAAATCCGGCTCGCGGAACGCGGTTGCAACTCGAGTGTCTCGTGTTGCCACCGGCGGGCCTGTTGGGCCTGTTGCACGTGAGATTCCACCTAGTACCATTTATCGCGCGCTACGGGGCCGAATGGCCCACTTGTTGTGCACGGAGTGTGTTCTGTACGTTGTAGGCGTAGGCCCCGCAGGAAGCACATTTCGGGCTTTCAGCGGGCTGCTCTGCATGGAAGCGGAGTCATTTCCGAAGCGCACCGGGCGGGCGTCTTTGGTGCGGGCAAGGGGGAGCTAAGTGCGTAACTGGCGTGTAATCACCGCGATCGCGGCCGTGATGTTGGCGGCACTCGCCGGGGTACTCGTCTGGCAGTACGTCGACAAAGCCGACCAACGGGCCGAAGACGACAAAGAACCGGTCGAGGTACTGGTCGCGGCGAACGACATCGCGCGCGGCACGCCTGTTCCCGCTCCTGCCGGCGACGACACGACGGACACGACGAGCGGGGTCACGGTCGACGACCTGTTCGACACGCGGATGTTCGACCAGGACGACGTCGAAAACGACTGGCTCACACCGGACACGGTCGGGCAGATCCAGTCGTTGGTCGCGGCCGCCGACATCCCGGCCGGACTCCCGATCGTGGCTGATCAGTTCATCGCGCGGGGAGAAGTCGAAGGTTTCGACGGCCTCGTGGATGACGGCAAGCAGGCGATCACCATCAGCGTCGACGAGACGCACGGTGTCGCCGGGTTCGTACTTCCGGGCGACTCCATCAACGTGCTGCTCACGGTCGAGATCGGCGACCTCGCCCAGCAGGGTGGCGGTACTGCGACGGCGACGGCGTTCTTGCTCCCCGGGCTCAAGGTGCTGGCCGTTGGTCAGACCACCGAACTCGGAACGCAAACGCAGCCGACGTACAGCACCGACACCAATGGCGACGGCGAGATCAACAGCGACGACGAAGCTGACGACACGCCGGCCGAGACCGTGCGCCGCGGCTTGCTCACCCTCGAGGTCACTCCTCGTCAGGCCGAGCAGATCGCGCACGCGAACATGGAAGGCATCATGTACCTCAGTCTCAACCCTGACGGGTTCGACGTGACGACGTTCCAGAGCCCCGAAGAGATCGTGGAAACGATCAACCTGTTCGACCAGGACCTCCCAAGGGTCCGCGAGGCGCTCGAACTCCTTGCTCAAGCGCAGCAGGGCTAGGGCGAACCAATGATCGGAGCGCAGCCGATGGGGACTCCCGATACGGCGCCGAATCGATTTCATGTCGTTGCGGTGGAACCGGACGAACGGTTCCGCACGCGTATGACGATCGAACTGGCGGGGATCGCACCGTCGCCACTGACCACTATCGAAGACGTCGTGCATTCGATCGTGGCCGATGAACCCACCGTTGTGCTCCTCGGTCCGTCGTTTGCTACCGACACGGGCCTGGGTCAGGCCCAGCGCATCTCCCGGGGCTTTCCCGAAGTCGGTCTCGTGTTGCTCGCCGACGAACTCACGCTTCCGTTGTTGCAGCAGGCCCTGCGCATCGGCGTTCGCGACGCGGTCACGATCGACAGCGGCGAGTCTGCGATCCGCCAGGCGATCGCTCGCGTCGGCGATGCCATCGCCGCGATTGCGAACCGCGCGGCCGTCTCCGAACCCATGACCCGGGGTCGGGCCGTCGTGGCCTTTTCGACCAAGGGTGGCGTCGGTAAGAGCGTGGTGGCGACGAACCTCGCCGTCGCGCTCGCGATGGAACACCCGGGCCGGGTCGTTCTCGTCGACTGTGATCTGCAGTTCGGCGACGTGGCCGTGCTGCTCGGGGTTCCGCCGGTCCACACGACCGTAGATGCGGCCCAGACGATCGACTCGGCCGATCCCGATTTGATGGACGCGCTGCTCGGCACGCACGAGTCGACATCGCTGCGTGTCCTGTGCGCGCCGGTCGAGCCGTCAGCCGGCCAAGCGATCCGGCCCGAGACCATGATCTCCATCGTCCGGCTGCTGCGCTCCATGTTCGACTTCGTCATCATCGACATG
>JAWXCJ010000037.1:0-7114 GCA_034408875.1 Actinomycetota bacterium | reverse complement strand
GGGCCGGCGCCGAACTCGACGGCTGCCCGATGGAGCAGTCGGTCATCGTTCAAGAGACCGGTCTGTTCATCTCGGGCGGCGCGGAGACGACGCGCACCGTCATCGCGCGCGGGCTGCTCGAACTCACGCGCCATCCCGATCAGTGGGAGGCGATGGCGGCCGACCCGAGCCTCGTCCCCGGCGCGGTCGAGGAACTCATCCGTTGGGTGACACCGCTCAACAACTTCTTCCGCACCGCGACGCGCACGTCGACGATTGCCGACACGAAGGTGGCCGAGGGCGATCGGGTGATCCTGCTCTACCCGTCGGCCAATCGCGACGAAACCGTGTTTGACGCGCCCGACACGTTCGACATCCGGCGCAACCCGAACCCGCACTGCGCATTCGGTTTCGGCACACACGTGTGCCTCGGCGCGTCGCTCGCGCGACTCGAGCTGCGCACGCTGCTCACCCAGTTGACCCAACGAATCACGAACCTGCACGTGCTGAGCGAGCCCGACATCGAACCCAACATCTTCGTCGGCGCCGTTCGCTCGTTGCGGCTGGGTTTCGACCGCCGCTAGCGCATGGCGGCGATCACACCCGAGCTCGTACAGCGTCTCCTCGTTGCGCAATTCCCGCAGTGGGCCGATCTTCCGGTCACGCGCGTCGCGCACGGCGGCTGGGACAACCGCACCTTTCACCTGGGCGCGGAGATGTCGGTGCGGCTGCCGAGTCACGAGGCGTACTCGGCGCAGGTCGAGAAAGAACAGCGCTGGCTGCCGGTTCTCGCCGGTCACGTGCCGCTCCCTATTCCGCAACCACTCGCGTTGGGTGCTCCCACGGACGAGTTCCCGCGGCCGTGGTCGATCTACCGCTGGCTCCCGGGTGACCTTGCGACAACCGACCGAATCACCGACCTCGATCGGTTCGCCACGGATCTCGCCGCGTTTCTACGCGCGCTGTACCGAGCGGACTGCACCGAAGGTCCACCTGCCGGCGCGCACAGTCACGGTCGTGGGGGTCCCGTGGCGCAATGGGATGAGCAGACGCGTGGCGCGATTGCCGCGCTCGTCGGCGAGATCGACACGGATGCGGCGCTGGCCGCCTGGGAGACGGCAGGCGACGCGACCTTCGCCGGCGACCCGGTGTGGGTGCACGGCGACGTCGTGTCCACGAATCTCCTTGTGACCGGCGGCGGACTGTCCGCCGTCATCGACTTCGGGTGTTCCGCGGTGGGCGACCCGGCGTGCGACGTGCCGATCGCGTGGACGTTGTTCCACGGTGAGAGCCGCCGCGTGTTCCGCGACGCGCTCGCCGTTGACGACGCCACCTGGGAGCGGGGCCGCGGTTGGGCGCTCTGGAAGGCTCTCATCGAGATGTACCGCGAGCGCGCCTACGAAACCCGCGGGCCCGCGGGCTGGCAGCGCATGGGCTGGCGCAC
Source organism: Actinomycetota bacterium (assembly GCA_034408875.1). Lineage (GTDB taxonomy): Bacteria > Actinomycetota > Acidimicrobiia > IMCC26256 > PALSA-610 > JANNHK01. The sequence goes on along the minus strand of JAWXCJ010000037.1, from coordinate 5,691 downwards.
GGACGCGAAAGAACTCGTCGAGGACCTGCTCGAGCGGTAGTCCGACGTCGCAACCGGTCGAGTTAGAGCGCGTAGGTCCGCACGAGTCGGAGCACGGCGTCCGCGTCGGGGCCGTCACCCTCCAGTTCGGTCGCGTCGGGGTCGACGCGACGGGCGGCGACGTCGCAGAACTCGACGGCGGAGCCTCGGATGGTCGTCAACGCAGGAGTATCAGGGTCGAAGCGCCAATGGTCGCCGCCGGGCCCGACCAGGTCGAGCGCGACCGCGCCGGTCATCACCGCGCCGTCGCGCCGGAACGCGTAGGGGAGCGTCCGCCACGCGAGCCGCGCGATGTGTCGCAGCCGATCGGTGGGTGGGAGCGCGACGGCGAGGGCCGAGGAGATGTCGCCCGTGTGGATCCAACACTCCGAGAGGCGGGTCGCCGCGAGGGTGTGCAGCGAGAGTTGGCCCGAAACCCATGTCACGCGTTGATGGGGATCGCCGGCGTCGAACGCGGCTTGCATCGCCGTCGACGCGTCGTGCCACCGCTGCCGTATCGCGTCGCCGCCGGCAGCCCGGTCGGCGTCGACTTGCGCGGCGGCGGCGTCGTCGACCGTGACCGTCTGCCGTTCGCCGTCGCTGAGAAAGCCGTGGCTGTACCCCTCGAATGCTCCGACGGTCGTTGCCGTCGCGAGTTCGTCGGTCACCGCGAGGTGTACGAGCACGGAGGCGACGTCCCACCCCTCGCAGCGGGTCGGACGTTCCCAGTCGTCGTCGGTGCATCCGTCGACGAGTTCGCCGAGTTCGGCGTGTTGCGCAGCCAGCGCAATCAGGATGTCATGCACAACGCGAGGTTACGGCTTGGGTACATTGAGCCGTGACCCCAGATGCACGCCCGAGCCATGAGTGAGCTCGGACCGCTCGGTCCGCTCGACGAGCTGCTCGCCCACCAGATCGTCGACACGTTCGCGACGGTGTCGCAATCGGATCGTTCGTGGACCGAGAAGATCTGTGCGATGGCCGCGGCGCGCGACGGCTCGCTGTCCCTCGGCTTCGGGCTCGGCAAGTACCCGAACCGCGGTGTGATGGATGCGTATGCCGGCGTGTCGAGCGGTACGCAACAGTGGACGGTGCGTGCCAGCCGCGAGTTGGGCGCCGACGACACGACCACGGTCGGGCCGATCCGCTACGAAGTGCTCGAACCGATGCAGCGCATTCGGTTTGCGCTCGACCCCAACGACGCGCAGCCCGTGTCGTTCGAGTGGATCTTCGAGGGCGCGGTCCCGGCAGTACTCGAGAACCACGAAGTGCACCGCGCGCGCGACGGGCGCCGGGTCGACGCGGACATTGCGCGCTATCACCACATCGGCACCGCTCACGGTTGGGTCGACGTCGACGGCGCGCGCACGGAGTTCACCGACGAGACGTGGGTCTCCACCCGCGACCATTCGTGGGGTGTTCGCTACCAAGTGGGTGTTCCGGTCGCCGACATCGCGCCCGCACCGACGCCGACGAGCGTCGCTACGACGGTGATCTGGTCGCCGATACTCATGACCCGGGCGGACGGTACGCATTACGGGCTCCACACGTATTACCAACGGCACGCCTTCGGCGACTGGCACCGCATCGAGCTGCAGGGCGGCTTCGAACATGCCGACGGGCGACGCGAGCCGTACGCCGCGCTCGTTCCCGAACTCGACGTCGACCCGGTGCACCGGCGCCTGCGCAGCGGCGTGTTGCACGCGACGATGAGCGACGGTTCGGCTCGCGACCTCACCGTGACCGCGCTTTCGGCGACCGGGTTTCATCTCGGGGCCGGGTTGTACTTCGGTTTCGACGGCCACTGGCACGGCGAGTGGCGCGGTCGGAACCATCTGGATGGCGAGTACATCGCCGACTGCACCACGTACGAGGAGGCGCGGCGTCTGCATCAACTGCGCGATTGCGTCGTGCGCGTCGACGATCCGGTCGGTGGCGGCGTCGGCGTCGGCAACCTCCAGAGCATCGTCGCGGGGCCGCATCCCGATCTCGGCCTCGACGAACAATCATCGTTCATGTAATGGTCAGCCCGCCGCCGTCGACCTTCGCCGAGTTGGTGTCGCGGCGCGCCGACGACGACACCGACGGCCTCTTCTACGAGGACCGGCGCTGGTCCTGGCGCGAGGTCGTCGCGGAGGCGCGCGTGCGTGCCGAACTCCTCGCCCAACTGCGGAGCCCGGGACCGTTTCACGTAGGAGTGCTGCTCGAGAACGTCCCCGAGTTCGTCTTCCTGCTGTCGGGCGCCGGTTTGGCGGGCGCCGCCGTCGTCGGGATCAATCCGACGCGCCGCGGTGCCGAGCTGGCGCGCGATATCAACCACACCGACTGCCGGCTGATCGTTACCGACGGTTTCATGCGGCCCCTGCTCGACGGAATCCCGCTCGATCTCCCCGCCGGACGCATCCTCGACATCGAGAGTCCGGCCTACGCCGAGCTGGTCGCGAACGCGACCGACGCCGTCGCGCGCGGCGAAGCGGTCATCTCCGCGGCACCGGACCCCGAAACGCTGTTCGCGCTGCTCCTCACGTCGGGGTCGACGGGCGCGCCCAAGGCGGTGCGGATGACGCAGGGACGCGCGGCGCGCGCGGTTGCCAACGCGCGGTTCGCATCCGACGACGTGCTCTACTGCGCAATGCCGCTGTACCACGGCAATGCGCTGAACGCGAACCTGTTCCCCGCGTTGCGGTCGGGGTCGGCGATTGCGCTCCGCCGCAGGTTCTCGGCTTCGGGGTTCCTACCCGACGCGCGGCGTTACGGTGTGACGTTCTTCAATACCGTCGGCCGTGCGCTCAACCACATCCTCTCGACGCCGGAGCGCGAAGACGATCGAGATCACTCGATCAAGTATGGGTTAGGACCGGAGTCGGCGCCGGCCGACGTGCGCGCCTTCCGCGAGCGTTTCGGGGTGCCGGTGTTCGAGGGCTACGGATCGAGCGAGAACGCGATCCAGATGTATCCCGATCCGTCCCTGCCGAAGGGCTCGCTCGGGCGCCCGCTCGACGGCATCGACGTCGTCGTCCTCGACTCGGAGACGGCCGAAGAGAGGCCGCGTGCGCGCTACGACGAGCACGGAAAGCTGCTGAACGCGAGCGAAGCGATCGGCGAACTTGTCAGTCGCAACGCGACATCACGCTTCGAGGGGTACTACAACAATCCCGAAGCCGACGCCGAGCGCACCCGCAACGGCTGGTACTGGTCGGGCGACCTCGGCTACCGCGACGAGAACGACGTGTTCTGGTTCGCGGGCCGCAACGCCGACTGGATCCGCGTCGATGGCGAAAATTTCGCGGCGGCGCCGGTCGAACGCATCCTGGCCCGGTTCCCCGGCGCCGACGGTGTCGCCGTGTACGCCGTTCCCGACAGCCGTACCGGAGACCAGGTGATGGTTGCGATCGAAATGCTCGCGGGGCACACGTTCGAGCCCGACGCGTTCGCGACCTTCCTCGGCGAACAGCGCGACCTCGGCACCAAATGGGCGCCGTGCTACGTGCGGGTGGTCGACGATCTCCCGGTCGGCGCGACGAACAAGATCGACAAGCGTCCACTGCGGGCCCAACGCTGGGAAACGGTCGACCCACTGTTCCGGCGCGCACCGCGCTCCGAGACGTACGCGCGCTTCACCGCCGACGATGCGCTGGCACTGCGCGGCGAGTTCGAGGCCAACGACCGCGCCAACCTGCTGACCTAGATCACGAGAGCACAACCCGAGAGCGGTTCTCGCGGCTGGCCGAGGCAACCGGGCGGCCGATGACCCAGCTTCTCGACGAGGCCGTGGATGCGCTCGAGCGGCGCGTGTTCTCGACCAGCTCGCAGCGCGGTACGACGAATTGCGGGACGACCCCGAGGCGTGGCGGGAGATCGAGGCCGAACCCGCGCTCGAGAGCCGTCCGCTCCGTGATCGGTCGGCGTGACCGCTCGCCGCGGCGAGGTCTGGCTGATCGACTTCGGTGAACCGGTCGGGTCCGAACCGGCGGGCCGGCGCCCCGGCGTCGTCGGCTCCGCCGACCGGCTGAACGAGAGTCGCGCCGGTGGTGTCATCGTCGTGCCCTGTACCACGAAACGACGCGGGCTTCCGTCGCACATCGAGATCGAGCCGGGGGAGTCAGGGCTCGACGAGACGAGCTACGCGAAGTGTGAGGACATCAAGTCGGTTTCGGAAGAGCGTCTCATTGCCGGGCTCGGCGCGGCCGGCGACGAGGTTCTGTTCGCGACAGCCCGCGCACTCCGGTTTCTGCTCGACTTCTGATCACCCGCGTCCCGCGGTTCGGCCCAGAATCAGATACCTGACGAACGAGAAACGCCGGTCAGCGTGACGGGTAGTCGCCGGGGGCCGTTGGCCCAGAACACGGGCACTGGTTCGCGCTGGTATGGCTCGACGACGAGCGCGTGGTCGACGCGGTCCAAGAACACGTCGAGCGCGACTCTGCCTTCGAGTCTTGCCAACGATGCGCCGGGGCAGACGTGCGGGCCCCCACCGAACGCGAGGTGGTCTCTCGCGCTCGGGCGGTCGAGCCGGAACTCGTCGGGAACGTCGTGCGCGCGTGCGTCGCGGTTGGCGGATGCGAGACCGAAGGCGACCTTGACGCCGGCGGGGATCGTGACCCCCTCGATTGTCACTTCCCGTAGGCAATCGCGCATCAGTACGTGGATCGGCGAATCGTGGCGCAGCGACTCCTCGACCACGATCGGAACCAGTTGGCGATCGGCGCCCAGACGAGCGAGAAGGGTTGGGTCAGTGCACACCGTCTCGAGCATGTTGGCGATCAGGTGCCGCGTCGTCTCGTTGCCCGACATGAGTAAGAAGGCGAGTTGCGTGCGCATCTCGAGATCGGTGAGTCGCTCGCCGTCGACTTCGGTGCTGATGAGCCGGGTGACGAAGTCGTCGGGCGGATCGGTCGAGGCCTTGCGGTCGGCGATCATCGCGTCGAGGTACGCCGTAAACTCGGGCGCGACACCGGCCAGACCCTCGCCTTCGACTCCGTTCACTCTGCGGTTCTGCGTCGCGTAGCTGGACTGCACGACCACGTCGGACCACTCGGCGAAGCGGGCGTGATCTGTCGGATCGACGCCGAGCAGATGCGCGATCACGGTGGCCGGGATCGGCGTCACGTAGTCGGCGACAAGATCGCCACCGCCCCGCGCGACGAGTGGGTCGAGCAGTTCGTTGCAGAGGCCGTGGACGAAGGGCTCCACCCGGCTGATGCGATGCTGCGCGATAGCCGAGTTGATGATCCGGCGGATCTTGCCGTGGCGTGGTTCCGGGATCTCGCTGATGAGTTGTTCCTCGGGCGGCACCACGATCCCCGCGGCCCGAAAACTCGCCTGGAACACGTCGATCGCCTTCGTCGCGGCGAGTACATCGTCGTGACGGGCGAGGTAGTACGCGCCCGAAGCTGTCGGTGACACGGGGCACGTGTTGCGCAAGCCGGCGAGAACGTCGTAGGGCACACCGGCCGAAGCATCGAGCGGGTCCGCAGCCATCGACGGAATATTCCCACAGCCGCAGTCGCCGCGTCGTTCCGCGCTCGGCGGCGCGCCCCGGCTCGCTCCGATGCCGGTTGCCGGCCCGTGGACTTTGGGGCGCACCTCCCGCCGATGGACTTCGGCGGTCATCCGTTCCGGTCGCCAAAACGCCGGGCGCGATCGATCGACTCTCGGGCGGTCGGCTGGTCG
>JAWXCJ010000036.1:0-5264 GCA_034408875.1 Actinomycetota bacterium | reverse complement strand
CCGTGATGCTCCACCAGTGGCGCAGCTCGTTCGTCGGACCGGTGCACGCGAAGCCGATCTGGTAGTCCCCGTTCGCGAGAGTCCAGAAGCTCGGGTCGAAGGTGTAGCCGGCCAGGTCGCTGGGGTTGATCTGACCGAACGGGGTCGTCGCGGGGAGGAAGTTGATGCCCGCGTCCGTGCCCTTGTGCAGGGGCGCCGCCACCGTCCCGTCGGCGGACGAGTCGAAGTCGTCGCCGATGTACCCGGGCAGTGGACCTGCACCCGTGAACTCGAGGTCCTCCAGGTTCGCGCCGGCTTCGACCACGAAGGTGCTCACCCGCCAGCCCTGGGCCCCGGTGCCGTCGCAGAACACCCCGCCGGCGACGCCGAACGAGAAGGCGTCCGCCGCCGTCGCGACTTCACTCGGCACGAGGGTCGGGTCCGGCGACCGGGGACCGTCGGCCGCACCGGCCGGCGCGGGCGCGAGCCCCACGAGAAGAACCGCGACAACGGCGATGGTGACCGCGAGACGCCGGCGGATGCCCTGCATGGTGGTGTTCCTTCGGGAGAGCGCGCCGCAGTTCACGGCGCGGGGACAGGACGAGTACGGATGGGTCGGGCGAGGAGATAGGCGGTGCGGGCGAAGACGACGGCGAGCAGCGCCCACAAACCCACCGGGAACAGGCCGGCGGTGGCGCGCATCGCTTCCAGCGGTGACCACGAGACGTCGGTCGCGACGCGGGGCGTCTCCGCCGCGACCGCGGTACTGCTTCCCGGCACGGGCTCCTGCGTGCCGTCGGCGGTCGCAGCCGCGAGGGTGGCCGCGCCCGTGGTGGTCGTCGAGCCCGTGGGGATCGTCGAGCCCGTGGCGATCGCGGGCGCCGCGACTTCCGGAGTTGCATCCGCGGCAGTCGCGGCAGTCGTGCGGGAGGACGCTGCGGCGGCGGACGCCGCGATCATGAACGGCGACGTCGACGTCGAGATCGTGACGGTGGTGGCCCACCACTGGCGGGTGGCGAGCGCGCCGTCGGTACACGCGAACCCGATCTGGTAGTCGCCGTCTCGGAGGGTGTACACGGTCGGGTCGAGCACGAGCCCCGCGAGTTCGTCGGGATTGATGTGACCCTCGGGCTTGAGGCCGGGAATCCTCTGCCACACGCCTTCGCCGCCCGCGGTGAGCAGCGCGGCCGTGATCGAGCCGTCGGTCGCGTCGAAGTCGTCACCGGGGCCGAGCGGGCCGAAGCGCAACGTCGCCAGGTCGCGGCCCTGCTCGACGATAAATCCGTGCCAGCGCCAGTTGTCCGCGCCGGTGCGGGGCCCGGGGTTCGTGCCGGCCTCCTCGCACCGGACGTCGGTCGGCGGTAGGAGCGAGAAGACATCGGTCTGCGCCTCCACCGATGCGGGAACGAGCGTCGGCTCACCCTGCGCCCCGCCCGCGGCGAAGGACGCGCCGGAGGGGATCGCGGCCACGGCGGTGAGTACCGTCATCGCGACGGCAGCGGCCGCGGCCGTGCGCGCGGCCACCACCCGCGCACCTCGGGTCTCGCCAACTCGCGTCATGCCGGGGACCCCTCGCGCGCCACCGCGCCGCCCTCAACTCGTGCTGTGCCGCCGCGAGATCGCCGCGAAGACCGATACAGCACGAACGCGCCGACAGCCATCACCGCGGCGAACGCCAACAGCGCGTACACGAACCAGGTCGAGCCGGATCCCGACGTCGACGCAACCTCGCCCGGCTGGGATCCGGTCACCGTCCAGGCGATGCCGACCGGTTCGTCGGTCGCGTCCTGCGTGATCTCGATGGTCGTCTCCCAGAGGTTCGTGACGCGGGTGGCGTACGTGCACGCCACACCGATCCGGTACTCGCCCGATGGGAGACCGCCCTCGTAGGCCTCGATGCCCGTGGTGGGTACGTAGACGCCCCACCCGAAGCGCGGGAGTTCGGGGATCGGGCCGGGGCCACCGGGCTCGGCCTGCCGGGACGTGAGCTGCGCGGCGTAGGGATCCTCGTCGAGCTTGTACACGGGCATCTGGAACCCGGCGTACTCGCGGAAACTCGACGGCGTCGGCCCGAGCGCGGTGAACATCAGCTGCGTCGGATCGACGGCGACGGGCACCATGTAGCTGTCGATCCGGAACTGGTCGTGCACCGAATCGCCCGGGCACTCGTCCTCGCCTTCGAGCTCGATACCGAACCCGGTCGAGCTGCCCCCGCCGTCGAGGGCCTCGCCGCGCTCGTCGACGACGAGCAGGTCGAGGCGCGGAACCGTGGCGGGATCGGGCGGGGCCGGCGGTTCATCGGGGTTCTGGGCATCGAGATCGGCTGTCGGGTCGGGTGCTTCCTGACCGGCCGCCGGCGGCGGGGTGAGACCGATCGCCAACGCCGTCGCGAGCGCGACGAGCAACCCGGCGCGAAACGCGCGGTGGTCGAGCGACCGGCTCACGGTTGCGTCCCGGCGGTGGCGGGTCGGGCCCGTGACTCCGAAGCCGTGTCGGCCTCCCGCCGGCGGCGCGGCCGCTTGGTAATCTCGAGCGCGGCGAGCGCGGCGGCCAGGGCGATCGCGGCGACGGCCGCGACCGCGTAGCGGCCGATGCCGACCGGGAACCCGGGAGTCAGCTGACTGATCGGCGTGGCGCGCACCGGCGCTTCGGCGACCGGGTCGGTCGCCGCGGGTGGGGCCGCGGCATCGGCGTCCGTGCTGCTCGGCGCGCGCGAGAACACCTCGACCGGCGGCGGGGTCCCGGAGTCGGCCGCCGGCTCGGGCGATGGCGACGACGACGACACCGTCCCGCCCGCGACCGGGGTTGCCGGCGGTGTCGTGCCGTCGGCGGGCGGTGGCGCGGGCGGCTCGAGCGTGCGCAGGTCGTCCGCAACGGCGGCCGTGACCTGGGCCAGCGCGGCCGGCAGCGGGAGGTAGCCGGGCGGCAGTTGTCCGAGCTTCTGTCCCGGGGTCTGGCCGGGACCGGCCGCGTGGTCGAGGAACGCCGCGTACTGCTCGCGCGCGTCGTCGTCGAGGGCGAAGGGCCGGACGGCCGCGTAGGTGAGGGTGGTCAGCGGGTAGGCGCCCGGATCGACGGCGCCGGGGTCGAGGCGAAGCATGCCGCCGTCGGCCCTCATCGACTGCACCGCGAGACTGAGTCCGGTGGCGTCGGCTGCGATGAACTCGCGATCGGCGCCGTTGTCGCCCGCGCGGCTCAAGCGCGCGCTCTGGAGCCCGCGCTTGGAAACCGACGGCAGGTCGGTGAGACCGAAGATCGTGCGCCGCCCGAGGCTCTGCGCCGACGAACGCTTCCACACGTCGGTGACCCCCCCGGCGAAGCGGTTGAGCACACTCTTGGAGCCGTCGTTCGCCGTCGCCGTAACGTGCGCGGCGTCGGCGAAGCTGGCCGCGTACGGCGACCAGTCGAGCGAACAGAGGGGCGGGGGCACGACACCGGACGCCAGCACGGCCGCCTGGTGGCAGTAGGGGTCGCTCTTGGGGAACGCGTCGGGTGGCGGTGCGGCGAAGGCGCTGCCGGTGGAGTTCGACTCGGCGGTCGTGGCGTACAGCGGGTTCACGACCATCCCCGACTCGTCGGGCGTGCCGGCCAGCCACGCTGCTGCCTCGGGATCGGCGAGGATCCAGCCCCAAACCTGGCCGGCCAGATCCGACGACGAGAGCGGCAGGCTGAGCCCGCCCGCGTGCTTGCCCGAACCCGACTGCCACAGCGTGAACTCCGGGTTGAACCGCAAGAAGTCGGGGTCGACGAGCATGTGGGACGCATTGACGTCGTCCCACGCGTACGGACTCGGGCCCCTGATCTCGACCTGGCTCCGGTACGACTGGGTCAACAACTTGGCGACGAGGCGCGGGGTCAAGTTGATGTCGCGAAAACGAACGCCCTGCAGCCCGAATTCGGTGGTTGCCAGAGACACGACCCGCTCGACGTTGAAGCCGACGGCGATCGCCGACGCCGAGACCGGCGCGTACAGGATCGGGTCGTCGGGCGTCGATGCGTCCTCGGGGAGCGGCCGGTTCACCGCGACCATTCCCGGCGCGCCGTCCACGTCGCTGAGAAGCTGTTGGCGGGCGAGCCCGTCGCTGACGACGCCGTACGCGTACGGCAACAGCCCGGGCCGGGTGCACAGCACCGGCTGCCACGAGCTCACGGCGCCGACGAGCAGTTCGGTGCCGCTGATCTGGCGCTGGTCGGCGGCGATGTCGCACGACGAGTCGACCGGCGTGAACGCGAGCTCGACGGCGATGCGGTGCTGCCACGAGGCGGGGCGCAGCGGCGAGGTCGCGACCCCGAGGCCTGTCCCGAAGGGGGTTCCGGCGTTCTCCAGCTCCGCGGTGCCGCGCGGGACGATCACGAGCCAGCACCGCGGCACCGTCGGCTCGCCGGCGGGATTCGGTTGCACCCGCTGGCCGCAGCCGAGGCCTCTCGACTCGAGGCCGGTGTCGACGGTCATCAGCGCCTGGCCCCGGCCGTCCTCGAGGGTGCGGACGCCGGGTACCTCGTTCGACGTGACGCTGTTGAAGTACGGGTTCTGCCAGAACTGGTCGAACGGGCCTGTGGCCGTGTGGTCGACGTGGTCGGTGACGACGGTGCCGTCGACGGCCGCGAAGTCGCGGAAGACCTCACCCGACTCGTCGCGCGTGCCGACCTCGGGGTCGAAGTCGTCGAAGCTCTCGTGGGTGAAGGCGCGGCTGGTGACCATGCTGGTGGCGAAGCCGGGCAGCTCGCTCGCCGCGGTGGGGTTCAAGGCCCCCCAGACGCACTGCTCGGGCGGCGGACCCGGGTTCTCGGCCACCAGCGCGTCGGGTTCGCCCCAGCACTGCATGATCTGGACGAAGTCGGAGGCGAAGAGCCGGGGGCCTTGGGACACGGTCGGGCGGGACCCTCGCCAGGTGATCGAAACCGCCTGGTTGTTCAGGTCGCGCGTTTGGTTGACGGTCACCTCCATGCCCGCGAACGGTCCGCGTCCCGCCACGGTGGCCGCGGAGTCGGTCAGCGGCAGCGAGATGTCGGTGCCGGCCATGCCCGGAACCGCGTCGCCGGCACCGACCGCGGGTTGGGGGGTGCGCACGACGGCGGCCGCCACCACGGTCAGCGCGACCGCGGCGCCCACCGCGTAACGGAACGTGCTCCGCGTGCTGGTCACGAGCGCGCCTCGGGCTGGGCGAGCCGGCGCCACAGGAGTGCCGGCCCGAGGATCAGTGCGAGGACCATGACCGCGACGACCACGACCAGCGTCTGGGTAGACCCCCACCCCGATGTGCTCGCCAGGACCGTCGGTGTTG
>JAWXCJ010000035.1:0-7874 GCA_034408875.1 Actinomycetota bacterium | reverse complement strand
GCGGGGTTCGATTCGGTCTGGCTCATGGACCATCTCGCGGCACCGATGGCGCCCGATGTCGACACGTTCGAAGGATGGACGCTCGCGAGCGCGCTCGCGGCCCGCACCGAGCGGGTGCGGCTCGGGCACCTCGTGTTGTGCAACCCGTTCCGCCACCCCGCATTGCTCGCAAAGATGGCAGCCACGCTCGACGTCGTGTCGAGCGGCCGCCTCGACCTCGGTATCGGGTGGGGTTCGGTGCCCGACGAGCTCGCGACGTACGGGTTCGGACCCGAACCGGCTCGCGTGCGCGCGGCGAAGTTGCGCGAGACCCTCGACATCCTCGATCTGATGTTTGCGGGTGAACCGTTCGACTACGACGGCGAGTACACACAGTTGCGTGCGGCAACCGGCCGGCCGACACCGGTACAGGAGCGCATCCCCGTGCACATCGGCGGCGGGGGAACACAACTCACGATGCCGATCGTGGCGAAGTACGCCGACTGGTGGAACTGTCCCGCGTACGCACTCGACCGCCTCGACGAGTTGCGACCGCTCGCGGGCTCGGCCCGGGTGTCGGTGCAGCATCCGATCGGGCTCGCGGCGTTCGCGGCGGAACGCGACGAAGTCGTCGCGACTGTCGAACGCCGGTTCGGGTCGTGGGGCGGTGTCATCGCCGGGACGGCGAACGAGGTAGCCGAGGCGCTCGCGGCCGAAGTCGAGCGCGGCGTCGAGGGCTTCGTGCTCCAGTTCTCCGATTTCGGCGCGCCCGATACCGTCGAACGGTTCATGCGCGAGGTCGCGCCGCAACTGGGTAGAGACTGACCCCATGACTCTCACCGCCAAGCCGCTGACAGTGGGTGTCCCGCGCGAGACCAAGACCGAGGAACACCGGGTCGCGATCACGCCCGACGGCGTGGCGGAGATGACGCACCGCGGGGTCGAGGTGCTGATCGAACACGACGCCGGCGTCGACTCGGGGATCGGCAACGACGACTACCGCGCCGCGGGCGCGGAAATCGTCGACGAGGCGGCCGACGTATGGACCCGCGCCGGACTCGTCATGAAGGTGAAGGAGCCGCAAGCCGACGAGTTCCGGTTCCTCCGCAACGACCTTGTGCTGTTCACCTACCTGCACCTCGCTGCCTACCCCGAGGTCGCCCGCGCCCTGCTCGACGCGGGAACGACCGGGATCGCGTACGAAACGGTGCAACTGCCCAGCGGCCAGCTCCCCCTGCTCGCGCCCATGAGCGAGGTCGCGGGGCGCATGGCGAGCCAGATCGGCGCGCACTTCCTCGAACGCGCGCAGGGCGGCCGCGGGGTTCTCCTTGGTGGCGCGCCCGGCGTGCGGCCCGCGCGTGTCGTCGTGCTCGGCGCGGGCAACGTCGGCTGGAACGCGGCCTGGATTGCGCAGGGCATGGAAGCCGAGGTCCTCCTTCTCGACAAGAACCTCGACCGGTTGCGCTGGGTCGACCAGATCCACAAGGGCCGCATCATGACGTTGGCGAGCAACCGCGGCGCTGTCGCCCGCGCCGTCGCCGACGCCGACCTCGTGATCGGAGCGGTACTCCTGCCGGGCGGGCGGGCACCGGTGCTCGTCAGCCAGGACATGATCGCCTCGATGAAGAAGGGGGCGGTCGTCGTCGACTGCGCCATCGACCAGGGCGGCACGGTCGAGGGAATCCGGGAGACCACCCACTCGGCGCCGGTGTACGAGGAACATGGGGTCCTGCTCTACGCGGTCGGCAACGTGCCGGGCGCGGTGCCCAACACGTCGACGTACGCGCTCACGAACGCAACCCTGCCGTACGCACTCGAACTCGCGAGCCGAGGTGTGCGGGATGCCGTAGAGGCCGACCCGGCGCTGGCCGCGGGCGTGAACACGGGCGCGGGGAAAGTTCCGAACGCGGCCGTGGCCGAAGCGCTCGGGCTACCTGTCGTCGACCTGACTGCCGCACTCGACTGACGGTGCGTCGCTAGGGGGTAATATTTACCCTCTACCGACGCACGGGTTAGCGGCGGTCGTCGTCGGCGGCGGGCGTCTTCAGCTCGGAGAGCGAGTCGAGCGCGGCCTGCGACGGTTTCACGGCGTCGCGGTTCGCCTGCTGGAGCTGGGCGAAGATCTCCTCGCGGTGCACGTCGATCGAGCGGGGCGCTTTGATGCCCAACCGCACTTGGTCGCCACGAACCTCGAGAACGGTCACGACGATCTCGTGACCGATCATGATGCTTTGGTTCGCTCGTCGGGTGAGCACGAGCACGGGGTCCTCCCTCCGTGGCGGCCCGCCGTGTGGGGCGCACGACCCAGCATACGCGCGAGAACAATCCCGCGTTGGGGACCGCATCACGTAATACGGAAGAAAGGGAGGCGTCTCAGCTCGCGATGGCGAGCGGTGCGCGAACGCTGTAGCCCGACGCGGGCAGCACGATCTGCGCGGCTTCGAGGGTGTGCCGGTTGACCACGATGGGGCCGAGGAGGTTCATGGTCGCGTCCTCGGGCTTGTCCTTCAGGGTGACGACGCAGAACACCACGGCGTCCTCGGGCTCGCTCAGCGCGAGGCGATCGGTCGCACCGTCGTCGAGGTCGAATTCGTACTCGGGGTAGAAAACCCAGGGCGGGACGACGACGAAACCCACCTCGGGGTCGTCGGCCGACGTCATGAGCGTGAACGGCGTGTCCGTCGACCCCCACGGTGTCAGCTGGAAGCGGTGCGCATCGGGGAACCCGGGCAGGCCGGCCGCGAACGTGATCTCCACGCACTCGGTCGATCGGCCTGCGAGGTTGGTTTCCATCATGCCCGCCACCTACCGGAGGAAGTCGATCAGGGACGGCTGAATGGCACGAGCGGTTGCCTGGAGCGCCGCCTGGTAGGCCACCTCCTGCATCCGGAGCTCCATCAACACTTGCGCCATATCCGTGTCTTCTACGTTCGACAGGTTCTGCTTCATCGTGAGCGCATCCGCACTGTTGCGGTCCTTCATCGTTTCGACCCGGTTGAATCGGGCGCCCACCTCGCCCAGGCGGGTCTGCACGGTGGTCGTCCGGGTGTCGAGGTCGGTCACGAGGGTGTCGAGGTCGGCCGGGTTGGTCCGGATCGCGTTGGCGAGCAGGGTCAGCTCACCGAAGAGATCGTCGCCCGGGGTTCCGAAGAGATCGTCGCCGTTGACATTGACCTGAACCCGGACTCCGGGAGCAATGGTCCGCTCGATGACCGACGAGAACCCGACGTACGTTGCGCTCGAGTCGTAGGCCGCGGTCGTCGACGCCGTGCCCCCGAAGACCGCCCGGCCGTTGAACTGGGTGTTGGCCAGACCGAGAATCGATTCGCGGATCTTTTCGACCTCGCTCGCCAGCGCCCCGCGGGCAACACTGTCGGAGGAGGCATTGCGGGCCTGGATCGCGAGGTCACGGACCCGGGCGAGTTGTTCGACCGTGCTGGTGATGGCGTTGTCGGCGACCCCGAGCCATCCCATCGCGTCGTCGAGGTTGCGCGAGATTTGTTCGTTGCGGCCCATGTCGGAACGCAGCCGCATCGCGGACACCGTGTCGACGGGAGAGTCCGACGGCTTACGCAGCTTCTTCATCGACGACACTTCGTCCTGCACACGGGCCAGGCGCGTGAGGTTGTCTTGCAGGTTGTTGAGCGAGCGGCGCGCCAGCGAAGTATGCGCAATGCGGAACTCAGAAGAAGGCACGATCCGTCATCCCCTCATCGACCGACGACGCCGGTCCCGCGAATAAGTGTTTCGAGCATTTGGTCGATGGCCGTCATGAAGCGGGCCGCCGCGGCATACGCTTGCTGGAACTGCACCATGTTGACCATCTCTTCGTCGATGCTGACGCCCGACGCTCCGTTGCGGGCTTCGTCCACGCGCTCCATCGATACTTCCTGGATCTCCTGGCGGCGTTGCGTCGTCTGCGCCTCGACGCCGAGCGAGACGATGAACGAGCGATACAACGAGTCGGGTCCGCTCGCCGAAGTCGCGAGTTCCGCGATTTCGAGGGCGCGGCTGCCGTCGACGGGACCGCCCGACGCGACTCCCGCGCCGATCGCGTTCCCGTTGCCCGCGATGTCGGCGGAAACGTGGAGATCGGCCGACGTCGTGCCTTCGAAGAACCGCCGCCCGCCAATGCCGTCAGCCCCGACCGCGGTGCCGCCGAGCAAGGTCGAGAACCCCGTGTTCGCACCCAGCGCTCGAACGCGGGTTGCGTTCGTACCGGTCGGCGTGATGCTGATGACGAGCGGCACGCCCGCGGCACCCGTCACCGCCACTGTGGCGTTGCCGGCTCCGATCGCGGCGTCGACCGCTGCCTGCATCGACGCTTGGAGAGCGGCCGCCCCGCCGGCCGCGGTCCAGTCCGCACCGGCGACCGTCACCGTCGCGAACGCCCCGCCGTTGAGCGACATGTCGAACTGCAGGTTGCCCGACGCACTCTGGTCACGAGAGGCGACGGGGAGCGCACCGCTGATGGCCGAGTGCAATGCGTTCACGTCGGCGCGGAGCTGCACGGCGACCGCGTCGAGGTCGGCCTGGTAGCCCGGCAACGTCGTGTTGATGACTTCGAGCTTGCCGCCGGCGGTCCCGGAGCTCACCGAAGCCGGGAAACTGTCCTTCACCCAGCGGATCACGACCGGCGCCGCCGACGTGTCGAGCGTCAGTTCCTCGACCCGCTCCTCGGAGACCAACTGCGTCCCCGCGATCGAGAGGTTCACCTGGCCGTACTCGCCCGGGCGGATCGTGACGCCGACCAGGTCGGCGAGCTTGCCGACGAGCAGGTCGCGCCGGTCCTGAATGTCGTTCGTCGTGAGACCCGCAACCGACGCGTTCTTGATGGCCTGGTTGAGCTGCGCCACCGTGGCCGCCGTCGCGTTGATCTCGTCGACGACCGTGCTGAGCTCCGAAATGGTGTCGAGCCGCATCTGCGTAATGGCGTTCGAGGCTTCGTTGAAACCCGTCGCGAGCGTGTCGGCGCGTTCGAGCAGCTGAATGCGGCCCGCGGCGCCGGCCGGGTTGTTGGCAACGTCGTCCCAGCCGGCCCAGAACTCGCCGAACTGGCCCGCGAGCCCGAGGTCGCCCGGCTCGGCGAAGAGCTGTTCGAGGCGGTCGAGTGCGTTGCGCGACTGCGTGAGGTGCGCGTTGGCGCCGTGTTCGAGCGCGGCGCGGATCTCGAGGAACTGGTCGCGGTACCGCAGCACCTGCGACACCTCGACCCCACCGCCGTCGCCCTGCCAGCGCGACCAGAACGCAGGGACGAGCGGCGGTCCGACGTTGACCATGTCGACCCGCTGGCGCGAGTAGCCCTCGGTGTTCGCGTTCGCGACGTTGTGACCCGCGAGCTCGAGCCCGCGCCGCTGTGCGTACAGCGAGCTGAGTGCGACTCGGAGCCCGGCGAAGTCAGACATTGCTATATCGCCCGGTCGACGAGACGCATCGCGAGCGTCCGATCGGTGACGGCCCCACTCGCGTTGTAGGCCTCGATGTCGATCTCACCCATCGACAGGAGCGCGTCGCGCGAGGCCTGCTGGCCCCGCTGCAACAGATCGCGGTTGGCCTTCGCGAAGCTGTCGATCTCCTGCGCGAGTTCGAGGAGCGCGCGCCGGTGTTCGGTGAAGATGCCGTCCCACGGGGTCGGCGCGACGGTGGCGAGATCGCTCAGGCTCGGCGCGTCGGACATCTCCATCTCTCGCGCGAGGTCCTGCACGGCGATGCTGCGTTCGAGTTCGACCCGCTTGATCTCGTCGAGGACGGTCTCGACCTCGCGCGTGGCGTGCGTCAGCCACTTGTTGCGGCCGGCCGCGAGCACGAGCTGTTCTTCCTCGAGCTTGAACACGAGGAGCTCCAGCAACTGGCGCTCGCGCCACAAGATGTTCGACACGTCAGAGAGCGACATCAGAGACCCCTCAAGCGGGCGGTTCCGTCGTTACTCATCGGCGAGAACGGCCCGGTTGTGAAGGCCCCGGGAAGTGCCTCTAGTAACGAATCGTCATCCGAGAAGCCCGAGACTGACCGCTTTGCCCAGTGCTTCGTTGCGGTTCTTGGCTTCCAACTTGGCGTAAATCCGCACCAGGTGCGATTTCACCGTGGCCAGCGTGACCGACAGGGCAGACGCGATCTCCCGGTTGGAGCGGCCTTCGGCCAGCAGGGCCAGGACCTCGCGCTCGCGGGCCGAGAGGCCGTGGTCGACTGCGGGTTCTCGGGGTTGCACCGTCCCCGCCAGCGACCGGTGCAGCCCGCGGGCGACGAACTGGCCGCCCTTCATGGCCGCTTCGACCGCGTCGCCCAGCTCGACGGTGGGTCCGCCCCGCAACACGACGCCGCGGACGCCCAACGCGAGGAGGTATCCGACCGGTTGGTCGGCGGCCGGGGGCACCAGCGCCACGACAATCGGCGCGGGCCGGACCCGCAGCACCCGACGGGCGGTCTCGACCATGGAGATGTCGGTGACGGCGCCGACCACGGCGAGCGCGGGGGAGTCGATGGCCGCGATGGCCGCCGCGTCCCGACCCGAATGGGTCTCGGTCAATTCGTCGAAGCCCAGGTCCCGCAGCACCGAAGCAATGCCCGCACGGGCAATCGCGAGTTCGTCGACGATGACGGCGTGCGTGCGCCGATCCAACTTCTGCCCTCCCGTCCCTCCCCGGAACCGGGACAGCATATCTCGCGAATCGCGGTTGTGGTGTCACCATACGAAGTCACGTTTTTCAACCCTGGGGATGATCAAGGCGCCATACCGCTGCGGTCGAGAACTTCGCCCGAACGCCGAACGAGCGGGGGGAAGCAACTGTGAAGACGCAGTCGATCGATTTGAAGCGGGCCGAGTACGAGGACCGGTTGGTCCGAGACCACCTGCCGCTCGTGCAGTACGTCGTTTCGGAGATCGCGCACCGGGTCCCGAGTCACGTCAGCCGCAACGACCTGGTCAGCGCGGGCATGCTCGGGTTGGCCCAGGCCGCCCGCAGCTTCGACCCCGAGCGCGGCATCGCATTCGACCGCTTCGCATCGACCCGCATCCGCGGCGCGCTGCTCGACGAGCTCCGCGGCCGCGACTGGGCGAGCCGTTCCGTGCGGGCCCGGGCCCGCGGCCTGCAAACGACCAACGAAGACCTCACCGCCAAGCTCGGCCGGCCGCCGACACCCGCAGAGGTGGCGCGCGCACTCGACGTCCCCGTCGAGACAGTGCACAAGCTCGTGGACGACGTGCACCGCGCGACGATCCTCAACTACGAGTCGCTCGTGCTGGACGGCGACGCCGAATCGTTCCTCGCGATCGACGGCGCCGGCCCCGAGGACACGATCCTCGACCGCGAGCGCAAGGCGTACCTCATCGACTCGATCGACGCGCTGCCCGACCGGCTGCGTCACGTTGTCGTGCAGTACTTCTTCGAAGAGCGGTCCATGCAGGAGATCGCCGACGAGCTCGGCGTGAGCGAGTCGCGGGTGTCGCAGTTGCGCGCCGAGGCACTTGCCCTGTTGAAAGACGGCATCAACTCCCAGCTCGAGCCCACCGCGGTGACGGCCGAAGTCCGGCCCAACGGCCGCGTGGCGCGCCGCAAGGCTGCGTACTACGCCGCGGTCGCCGGCGGTTCCGACTACCGCGACCGGGTCTCGGAACGGCCGTCGCCGACGAGCGAGCGGGTCGCGATCGGAAGCGGGCGCACGTCGAGCTGAGTTCTGGAATTCTTCCTGAACTCCTCATCCCGGCCGGCTGCCCGCCGAACAGGATCTACAGCCAGTAGGCGAGCGCTCAGAGCCCACGGAGACGGGCCCGCGTACATCAAGGAGGAGACGCGCACATGCGCATCAACCAGAACATCATGGCGTTCAACGCCTACCGGAACCTGTCGATGACCAACGGGGTTCTGGGCAAGAGCCTCGAGAAGCTCTCTTCGGGG
>JAWXCJ010000034.1:0-8782 GCA_034408875.1 Actinomycetota bacterium | reverse complement strand
GGTCTACTCGGGGTCGTCGCCGAGGTCCCATTCGAGGATGAGGTGCTCGCGTTCGGCGTCACGCGCCACGCGCTCACGGTTGCGCCGGAACTGTGGGTCGTAGACCGGCAGCAGTTGCAGCCGGGCCATGGCCCGCGTCCGGAACTCGTCGATGGTGCCCCCGTCGCCGAAGACGCGGTGGATTTCCCAGTGGGGCGCGACCGGGCCGGTGTACACGACCTTGACGTGCCCGCGGGGCGGGATCTCCTCTTCGAGTTCTTCGGGTTCCATCGCCATAGGGGTGACAGGCTACCGAACACGCCCGAACTAGAGGCTGTCGGGCCGTTCCCGCAGCGTGAGCGAGACTGTCTCGGTCTCGCCGTCGCGGATGACGACGACCTCGATCTCGTCACCGGGCTGATGGCGCCGGACCGCACGAGCGACATCCTCCGGCCGCGCGATCTCGGTGCCGCCGACTTCGATGATGAGGTCGCCGGCGGTGATGCCGGCATCTTCGGCGGCCGTGTCCTCGGTGACTTCGGTGACGAACGCACCGCTGTCGGTCGTGAGGTCGCGGTCGACGACCAGGGCCGGTGTCACCGGTTCGGTCAGCACGCCGAGGAACGCGACGCGCGGTGTACGGCCGGCGAGCAGTTCGTCGACGACCGGCTTGGCGTCGGAGATCGCGATGGCGAAGCCGACGTTGTTGGCCGTCTCGGGGCTGGCGATGGCGCTGTTGATGCCGACGACGCGGCCACGGGTGTCGACGAGGGGGCCGCCCGAGTTCCCCGGGTTGATCGCAGCGTCGGTCTGGATCGCGTTGACGAGCACTTCGTCTTCGACGGCGACCGTGCGGTCGAGGCCGGACACGATGCCGGTTGTCACGGTCGCGCCGCTGCCTTCGGAAAGGTCCAGCGCGTTGCCGATGGCGACGACGGCGTCGCCGACTTGCAGTTCGTCCGAGTCACCCAACTCGACGGTGGGGAGACCGGTGCGGTCGACTCGCACAACCGCGAGGTCGAACTGGGCGGCGCTGCCCACGACCTCGCCGTTGAGCTCGTCGCCGTCCGCGAGACGGACCGTGACCTTGTCTGAGCCGGCGACGACGTGCGCGTTGGTGACGATGACGCCGTCGGAGTCGGTGATGAATCCGGTACCGGTGCCTTCGCCGAAGTCACCACTGGCCTGGATGCGCACGACTGCGGGCCGAACAATGTCGACGATCTCGCGAATATCGCCCGGCGCTTCGAGCGCGGTCGCGGGGCGGGCTTCGCCGTTCTCGCTCTGCACGATCGTGTTCGTCGACGACGTCGGATCGTCGTCGAACGCGACGAGCAAGCCGCCGGCGACGAGCGCGCCGACGAGCGCGCCGACGATTCCACCGACAAACGCGCCGCGAACGGCGCCACGCGCAGGTGACACCGAAGAAGCCGTCGCGGAGGGTGAGAGTCCGACGGCAGGGGGTGTCGAGTCGGCGAGACCGCCCGGGGCCGAATCTCCGGGTGCTTGCCACGGATTCGCGGGCGGGGTCCAGCCCCACGTGGGGGCCGTCGGCGCGGGGGAGGGCGCCGCTACCGGTTCCGGACCGTCGGGTTCGGCCGGGTTCTGACCGGTTTGGGCCTCGTTATCCATCCGTTGCTCCGTAGCTCGCCGGATACATGCTGGTACGTGTCGTCAACGCCCGACGCATCCTTCAGCGTTCCTCGAACGTCTGAGAGTTTGCTGAGACTTCTGCTCGGGGACGTGATCCTGATGAAGGATGGGAACCGAGCAGCCCCGTCCGTCGTTCAACGGAGGTGAACGTGGATGACACTCCCGATGAGTACGCCTGGATGTTGCATGCCCGCTGCCGCGGCGTAACACCAGCCGAGTTCTTCCCGTCCGACGGTACCGGCGTCGAGTCCGCGCAACGCGTGTGCGACGGCTGCCCGGTACGACTCGAGTGTCTCGAGTACGCGCTCACCCACCGCATCGAACATGGCGTGTGGGGCGGAGCGTCGGAGCGCGAGCGCCGGCGCATCTTGCGGCGCCGGCGCGACATGACACCGGCACCGACCGACCCGATCGCGCCGAGCCGTGCCGTGCGGGCCGTGCGGGACGCTCCGGTCGAGCGGACGCCCATCGCGACCGACCCGGTCAAGGTCACCAACGAAACGGTTCGATCACCAGGCGTGTGAACCGATCCATCGCGCCGTCGTCCGGCGCGGATACGTCGGCGGCGACCGCCAGGAGTTCGGCGGCGGGAACGTCGCCGACACACGTATAGACGACCCCGCCCCGTTCGAACACCAGCGCGTCGCCGACCGGGAGCGCGTAGCGGCGGGCATCGTGGCCGGCGACTTCGACTTCGTCGTCGCTCGCAGGCAACCGGTCCCAGTCGAGCGAGCCGCTCTGTTCGAACACCGAGATGCTCAGCACACCGTCGGTGTAGTACAGCTGCGCAAGGTCACCGCCGTGGAGCCACCGGTTCACCAAGTGGAACCCGGACCCGGCCTCGCCCGGATCCTGCATCGGTGCGTCGAGATCGTCGACGGCCGTGGGCGCGCCCGACGCGGCGGGCAGGGTCGACGACGACGACGCGAGCCGGGGCGCGATCTCTTCGAAGTGCGTGAACCACACGGCCCGCGTGACCTGTCCGTCGGCGTCGAGCGTTTCGCGGCGCAGGACAACGCCGGTTTCGTCGTCGAGGTACACACGCGTCACGACCGTGGCACCGTTCGTCGCCTCGTACATCGTCGTCGGCCGATTCGCCCAGGCCGGGCCGGACGCTTCGGTGATGGTGTATTTGCTCGACGCCAGTTCCGGTTGCGCCGTCGCGCTCGCCTTGGCGAGCATGGTCCAGGCCGCGCCGGTGTCGAGCATCGCTTCTGAATCGGTGCCGACGAGCGTCCGCTCCGCGTCGATCTCGACGACGCCACCCGCGGCGTGCACGTCGAGTTCTTCGCGGTGGCGACCGTCGCGGTCGTGCCACTCGACTACGACGGTGCCCGAGAACGCGAGCGTCTCCACCTGGGCGCGGGCCTCCTCGAGGACACCGTCCCACTCGTCGGTCTCACCTTCTCGTGTTTGCGCCGTGGCCGTCGCACCGATTGCGAGTGCGACGGCGATCACGCCGCCGCCCACGAGGACCGACACGCGCCTCCTCATGGCTCGAGTCCGGACGGCGCCACGATCGGCGCCAACGTGCTGACGGGATCGGCTTCGAACGATGATGTCGCGCCGTGGGTGTCGACGAGCGTCGCGACCACGGGTGTCGCGTCGCCGCCGGTGTCGCGCGGTACTGCGAGCACCACGCCGACGATGACCGCCGCAATCGCGGCAAGGGCCGCGCCGGTCCGGCGCGGCCCGTTCGAACGTTCCGGCGGTGTCGCGAGCAGCCCGTCGACGAACCCGGCCGGCGGTTCCTGCGCCGACAACGACCGCAGCGACGCGCGCGTCGACTCGATCTCGAGCAGGATCGCCCGCCACTGCGGATCGGACGCGAGCCGCGCTTCGACCTCGGCGATTTCGTCGGGACTGCACTCGCCGTCGACATAGGCGGAGAGCATCTCTTCGGGAAGGCTGTTCATGCGGCTCCGACCTCCGGCCCTCTCTCACCCGTGCGAAGCCGGGACGATGACCGGGCCTGCGGATCTCCCGCCTGACTCACGTCAGTGCCTCGCGCAGCATGCGCCGCCCGCGGTGAATGCGCGAGCGGACCGTGCCCACCGGCACCTTCGTCGACACCGAGATCTCGTCGTACGAGAGCCCGACGACGTCGCAGAGCACGACCGCCACTCGAAATTCGTCGGGCAGCACCGAGAGCGCGGCCTGGACCTCCTCGGAGAAGCCCTCACCCACTTCGTCGGCGGCAGCCGAAGGAGGCAGCACGAGGTCCGGCTGCTCGGGCAGCGCGATCGTGGGTCGACGCCGGCGCTTGCGCACGTCGTCGAGAAATACGTTCGTAACGATGCGGGCCAACCAGCCCTCCAGCGAACCGGGCGTATAGGACTCCAAGCCGCGGCGCACGCGCATCAGGGCCTCTTGGACGAGGTCCTGCGCGTCTGCGTCGTTGCCGGCCAGCCGATAGGCCACGTTGTAGAGAAACCGCCCGTGGTCACGAGCGATCTCCTCCCACGTGGGCACACCGTCAGGCATGGAACCAACGACGGTGGGCCAGCCGAAGTTCCCGGCTCCGGCCGTAAATGGGGGTTGGGCTTAGGAAGTCGGGGTTTCGTCGGTCTCGGACTCGTCGGCCTTGTGGCCTTCGGTGAGTCCCTTCTTGAACTCGTGCTGCGCCTGTCCGAGCGAGCGCGCGAGCTTCGGGACCTGCGACGCACCGAAGACGAGAATGACGACGAGAAGGACGATGATCCACTCGGGGCCGGGCATTGGCATCCCTCCGAATCGCCGGGCAGGTCACAGGGTAGCAACCGTCAACGCAGCAGTGTCTCGGCCAGCAACTCGATGTCGTCGATCGCCCCCACGTGGAACGGGACCACACCCGCACCCACGATGAGCGTCTCGACTCCGAGCGAGCGCCATGTTTCGGCCTGTTCGCGCACCTGCTCGACGGTGCCCACCAGCTTCCCGGATCGCCAGGTGTCGAGATCGACCCCGTCGAGGACCCCGGGCGGCGACGCCGCTCGCATGCGCTCGAAGCGGCGGCGGAGGTCGGCCTCGTCCTCGCCGCACAGCGCGTAGAGGCCCAGCGTCTTCCACACCGACTCCGGATCGCGCCCGACCGCCTCGCACGCCCGATCGAGCACCGAGAGGCGCTCACGGTACGCGTCGGGGGTCCAGGCCCAACAGGCGTTCCACCCGTCCGCCCGCTGCGCGATGAGCTTCAACACCCGATCACCCTTGCCGCCGACGAGCACGCGCGGGCGCGGCTGCTGCACCGCCGCAGGAAGGTTCTCGGCGTCGACCGCTCGGTGGTACTCGCCCTCGTACGTGAACGGCCCGCCGTCGAGCAGGCCGTTGAGTACGTCGAGGGCTTCGGCCAGGCGCGCGACGCGCACACCGGGCGCGGGCATCTCCATGCCGATCGCGTCGTAGTCGGGTTCGTACCAGCCCGCGCCGATGCCGATGTCGAGGCGGCCGCCGCTGATGCGGTCGAGCGTCGCCAGCGACTTCGCCAGCACCGCCGCCGGGCGCAACGCCTCGCACAGTACGAGCGTGCCGAGCCGCACCCGCGGCACCGTGCGGGCCAGCGCGGCGAGCGTGACGAGCGGTTCATAGCAACCGAACCGTTCCGCCGGCCCGCCATACTTCGCCAAATCGAGGAACAGGTGGTCGGAGAGCCAGACCGAGTCGTAGCCGGTGGCTTCGGCGAGCTGCGCGTACTGCACAATCGTCTCGAACTGCAACGGATTCTCGCCCGCGACCGAGTAGTCGTACTGGGGAAGCGCGAGCCCGATCCGCACCACGCGAACCTACTGGGCGCACGCTGGTCGCACGCACCTGCGCTCCGGCGGTCGTCACCTAGGCTCGGCCGTGTGCTGGTGTGCGTCGCGAACGTGTCGGAGGGCCGCGATCCGGCCGTGCTACGTGCGATCGCCGACGCGTGCGGCACGTCGCTCGTCGATGTGCACGCCGACGCTGACCACCACCGTTCGGTGTTCACGCTCGCCGGGCCCGGGGCACGAGACGCCGAGGCCGCGGCCCGTCACCTCGCGGCCGCCGTCGCCGAGCACGTGAGCATCGTGGGCCACGCCGGGGTCCACCCTCGGTTCGGTTCGCTCGACGTCGTTCCGTTCGTCTCACTCGGCGGCACCGACTCCGAAGCCCAGATCGCGACGATGGCAGCCCGCGGCTTCGCCCGCTGGTGGGCCGAGTCGCGCGCCGTTCCGGTCTTCATGTACGACGACGCCGACCCCGGCGGCCGTGATCTGCCCCACGCGCGTCTGCACGCGTTCCGGTCGCGCGCTCCCGACTTCGGGCCCGACCAACCCCACCCCACGCTCGGTGCCACTGCGGTGGGCGCCCGGCGCCCGCTCGCGGCGGTGAACTGCCTGCTCGTCAATTCCGATGTCGTCGTCGCCCGGCGCATCGCCCGGTCGATTCGCGAGAAAAACGGCGGGTTGCCCGGGGTGCGCGCCCTCGCGTTCGAGATCGAGAGCGACGAACGGGCCCAGGTCTCGCTGAACATCTCGAACCTGGTGCGCACGAGTGTCGAGGACGCGTGCCTGACGGTGCGCGACCTCGCCCGCGAAGCCGGCACCGATGTCGCCGCGATCGAACTGGTCGGGCTGCTCCCGCGCGCGGACCTCGACCGGTGCAGCGACGACTTCTTGGCCTGGAGCCGACTCGACGTCGACTGCGCGGTCGAAGCCCGGGTCGGCCGCGGACCTCGTTGGCTCCCCGACCCCGACGCGGAGTCGCAGCCGGGCTAAGCGCTGGCGATGCCGCGTCGGGCGAGGGCGCGCTGGCGGCGGATGCGCCGGCGCTCCCGCTCGGACATGCCTCCCCAGATACCGAACTTCTCGCCGTGGCGGAGTGCGTACTCGAGGCAGTCCTGCTTCACCTCGCAGCCGTGGCACACGCCCTTGGCCTCCTTGGTGGAGGCTCCCCGTTCGGGGAAGAACAGGTCGGGATCGACGCCGAGACAGTTGGCGCGTTCCTGCCACCGCCGGTCCTCGTGGTCAACCTCGAGTTGAATCATCATTTCTCGCATCGGCTGCCCCCCTCGCTAGTAATGCCGCCGATGTAGTTACAACCTTGTCATCATGGCGCGGGGAATCGACGGCGCGCAAGGGGCGAGGGAAAAAGTGCGCCCGCGCCGAAGCAGTTTGCGTATTTGTGTCCGATTACGCGCTCTGGGTGGGAACTTTCGGCTCTTCGTAGAGCCGGGCGACGAGCGCGTCGACCGCGTCGTCGAGTTCGGGGATCGCCAGCGCCGGCCCGAACCCGAGGTTCGGCTCCGAACGGCCCCAGAGCTGGGGAACGGCACCCACGATGGGCGTGCCGAGCTCGGCCTCGACCTCTTCCGGCGACATGGCCACGCAGCCCTCGTCACCGGTACAAACGATGCCGAAGCGGAGGCGCTCGTCGATCGCCCCGCGGGAGCGGGCCGTCTCGAAGTGCTCGAGGAAGTGGGCCGCGGCCCGCACCGAGCGCTGTTCGGGAGTGACGGCGAGAAGCAACCAGTCGAGGATCTCGAGGCGGGCACCGACGATGCGGCCGGGCCCGGTCGGGCCCGCGAGCAGGTCCCACACGACGAGGTCGAAGTGGGCCCGCAGGACCGGAGTTGCTCGTTCGGCCGCCAGGCGGGCTCGGCCGAGGCCGTCGGCGCAGCTCCCCAAGACTGCGATCTCGGGGGTCGGGAGCAGGCCGATCCGATCGACAGAGGGCATCGCCGCCGTGGCGTAGTCCTCGAGCATTGCGCCCCGCACCGGGAGACGGGTGCTGACGTCTCGGGTCAGGGGATCACCGTCGACGACGCACACACGCGCACCGGAATTGCGAGACACGCTGGCCGCGAGATTGACCGCCAACCCCCGCTTGCACTCGGGAGCTCGCGGCGTCGTGACGCCGATGATCATCGCAGGCACGATCCATGTCTCGGCCCCCCACACCCCAGTCTGCAGGCGGCCGAGCGAGCTGTGGAAGGTGTCACGCCTCGCTTGGTCGCGCTCGACTGACCGGGCGGCTGACGCCGCGGTCGAGGTCTCGCCTGCTCCCGGCGAGCCCGTCGACGCTCGCCGCTCCTTAGGTGTCTTCCTCCAGCTTCAAGCTGGCGGAGTTGATGCAATACCGTTGACCGGTCGGATTCGGACCGTCGGGGAAGACGTGACCGAGGTGTGCGTCACAGTTCTCGCACCGCACTTCAGTTCGGACCATGCCGTAGCTGCGGTCGGTCTCCTCGCCGACGGGCGCCTGCTCGATCGGCTCCCAAAAGCTCGGCCAGCCGGAGCCCGACTCGAACTTGGTCTTGGAGCTGAACAGGGGGGCGCCGCAACACACGCACGTGTAGGTGCCGTCTTCGTGGTTGTCCCAGTACTCGCCCGTGAACGCCCGCTCGGTTCCCGCCTTGCGGGCCACCTCGAACTGTTCCGGGGTCAGCCGGGCCTTCCACTCGTCGTCGGACGTGGGGAGTTCTTCGCGTGGAATCTGTGGCATGCCCGATTCAACCACCGGATACCCCCGCTGGTTCCCGTCGTGCGTCGATAGAGGGGAATAGTTACCCCCTACCGACGCATCGGGCGTTAGAGGGGGACGGGTGCGAGCAGGCGGCTGACGGCGGGGACGACCCGGGCCCGTTCGTGCACGACTGCGTCGGCGCCGAGGGTGGCGGCACGGGAGGCGTCGGACGGGTGGGAGTACACGACGATGCGGGGGCGGGTCTCGCGGGCTCCGAGGGCGGCGAGCACGTACCAGCCGTCGAGCACGGGGAGGGTCAGGTCGCAGACCACGGCATCGGGCGCCTCGACCACGGCGTTGCGCACGGCGGTGTCACCGTCGAAGACCAGGGCGGTCTCGATCCCGGCGAAATGGAGTTGGCGGCACGTCGCCAGCGCGAGGGCTTCCCGGGGCTGCACCACCAGTACGCGTGCCATCGTGGCACCCTCCTCGTCCGTGAATTCCCCCGCCGTGCGTCCGTGCCCGGTCACAGGTTGAATCGGCCGGGAGGCCCCGAATCTGAAGATCCCGAGGTTTACCCGGCCCGGCGTTCGGAGCGCTTCTGGTCGAGGAAGTCGACCAGGACGTAGTCGCCCAGGGTCTCGGGGGTCGTGTAGAAGGCGCGGCCCCGGTTCATCTTCATCATGCGTTCGACGAATTCGCGCAGGTAGTAGTTGTCCTCGAGCATGAACGTGTTGATGCG
>JAWXCJ010000033.1:0-27586 GCA_034408875.1 Actinomycetota bacterium | reverse complement strand
GCATCTCGACGGCATCGGCCTAGCCGCGGCGATGGATGTCGACGGCGGATGGGTGCCGGCGTTCCCGAACGCGCGCGTCGTCGTGACCAGCGCCGAACTCGAGTACCTCGAGACCGCCCCCGAGGTTTCCGGCCTGACGGAGTTCCGAGCGTTGGTCGACCACGGCGTCGTCGACACCGCCGACACGCTGTCCGAGGTCGCGCCGGGAGTGCGCCTCGAGTTCACCGGCGCGCATTCGCCGGGGCACGCGATCGTGCGCATCGACTCGGGTGGTGAGCATGCCGTGTTGCTCGGGCATCTCGCCGTCAGCCCGTTGCACCTCGCGATGGGCGAGTGCGAGCAGATGCACCGCGAGTCCAAGGCGGCGTGCGCGGTTCTGGACGCGCTCGTCGCCGACGCCCGTGCGAACGACACCGTCGTGATCGGTCCGCTGTGGCCGTACCCGGGTGCGGTGCACATCGACGCCAACGGAGCCGTCGTTCCGTTTGCGGTCAGTCAGTAGCGGGCGCCTTCAACGCCGCCAGCTCGCGCAGCGGCTCGATGCGCGCGCTCAACCCAAGTTCGCGCGCGAGACGCCGGCCGGCGCGCGACTCACCCGCCAGCCGGGTCGGGAACTCGACCCACAGCGGCGCGGTCGCTCGGCTCACGCGGCTGACCTGCGACTGATCCGCGTCGAGCTTCTCGAGCGCACGGATGAGCGCGGCCGGGTGCCGGGTGAAGCTGATCGCGGCGCGGTCGCGCCCTTGCGCCTGATCGCGCAGCGCCCACGTCTGGATCCACTGCGCGAACAAGCGCGGCAACCAGCCGAGCACCGTTCGGAGCGAGCCCTCGTCGTCGCCGCTGTCGCTGGCGGCGATGGCCCCGCCGGTCAGCGCGACGGTCCAGCTCGCCAACGCGACGTCCCAGCTCCCGATGCGGCTGACCTCGTAGGCGAGGATCGCTTCGAGTTCGTCGCGCGTCAACGCGGCGGCGAGTCCGGTCGTGACGGCGACGATCGTCTTCGCCGGCCGGGTGCCGACGCTGAACGAGTTTGGTGCCGGGTCGTCGATCACCGCGAACCGCGGGACTGGTGTCCCGGCCGCAATCGCCAGCCCATCCAAGAGGTTGCGAACCTGTGGGTGGTCGTCGGGAGTCGCGATGCGCGCCTGGGTCTCGGCCAGCACCTGCCGTTCCAGTCGCCGGCGTTGGAACGGCAGGCGGAACAGCGCGACGAACGTGCCCACGACAATCGAGAGCACGACGACAGCGGCGATCAGGAACCCGAGGATTTTCAGGCCATCCCCGCTCGTCGGGATGTCGCCGCCCTCGGCGAGCAGGGCGATCGTGATCGTCAGTGTCGTCGCCACGGCCGCGGCCACGATCGCCAACCAGTAGTTGACGGTCGCGAGCAGGATGAGGATCGGAATGCGCAACCGGTTGCGCGCGGTGAACGCGTCATCGCGAGTCATAGAATCGGCCCGCTCACGGGATCGAGGCTATCGCCCGCCCGGTGCGACAGTTGCACGTACGACTCGGCTGCGGCGGCCACCTATTTCGACGCCTTGACGAAAGTGTCGGCGGTGATGTTCGAGCATCGGAGCCGCTTCCGAGCAGGGTTGTATCTGTTGCGCTACGAGGACGCGCGCACAGCACCCAACCCGAGCGTCGCGATTTCCGAGTTCTTTACGTCGACCTACGACGCGCTTGCACTACTGATGGGCTGGGACCAGGCGCTCGTGGAGCCGGTTCCTGCGCGCTGATCAGGCCGAGGCGCCGGCGAGCTTGGCCGCGCGCCGCTGCGCCATGCGCTCCGCGATCGAACCGACCCGATTGATGTACGCGACGATGCGGTCGCGGGCTTGCTCGGCTTCCGCGTCGAGGCCTTCGAGCGCTTCGATGTTCCAGTGCCGCAACACGACCGGGACCAACACCTGGCTGTGGTGGAGCGAGAAGTCGTAGATGCCGGTCGCCGCGATCTCCGAGGCGAGTGCGGAGAAGTTCGGAATGCCGGTGCCCGGCATCTCGAACTCGCGTACCTGGCGTTCGATCGCGTGCATCATCGTCGACGGGTCGACTTCGAGCGCGGCCGACACGAGGTCGCGGTAGAACAGGTAGTGGAGGTTCTCGTCGGCAGCGACACGCGCCATGACCTTGTAGCCGACCTCGTCGTCGAGGAGAGCGCCGGTGTTGCGGTGCGCGATACGCGTCGCGAGTTCCTGGAGCGCGACGTACACGAGACCGTCGACTGCGTGGTCGGGCTGCGGCACCTCGCCGCGGCTCACTTGCTGCATGCGCGCGTCTTCGAGCGCAACCAGGTCGACCGCGTGCGTGACCGTGATGTAGTCGCGGATGACGATCGAGTGCCGCATCTCTTCGGCCGTCCAGCGCTTCGCCCAACTGCGCCACACGTCGTTGGCGAACAGCCGATGAATCGACTCGAAGTAGTACGGCAGGTTGTCTTCGGTCAGCAGGTTGACGACGAGCGCGGCGCGCACACCCGACGGCAGCGGCGACGCGTCCGCGTCCCATTGCGCGCGGGGATCGGTGTCGACGGCGCGGTCCCACGGCACGTACTCGTGCGGGTACCACGTCTTCGTCGTCGAGAGGTGCCGTTCGACGAGGCGCTCGACGTCCGGCACGAGCGCGCCGATCAGATCGTTCAGCGGAGCCGTACTCATACAACAACCCTACCTACCTGTAGGTAGGGAGTCCAGCCCTGAAGTACCAAGTAGCCGGTGCAAATTGGTCGATCAGTCACGACTCATCAAGCGGCCGGGGTGACTGGCCGATCGTGTCGGTACGCGCGTATCGTGTCGTGTGTTGCGCTGCGCGCGAACAGCGCGAAGTGGTACACTCTACGTGTTACACGCGTGTAACTAGACGCACAGGGGATCGGGTGTGGCAGAGGAACCGGACCAGCCACAGCGGCAGGCCCAGATCATCATGTCGCCGGACCAGATGGGCGGCGTCTGGGCGAACTTCGCCCGCGTGCATCACAGCGAACACGAGTTCACGTTGGATTTCGTGAGGCTCGACTATGGAACAGATCCGGTTATGGGAACCGTTGTAGCGAGGGTGTCGGTGTCACCGTTGTTCATCACACAGCTCATCGATGCCCTGAACAACAACTGGGCGGAATTCGCAAAGAAGGCCCTCCCGCAGGAGGTGAACGAACATGGCGATAACGACGACGTCACCGGATGAGCTTCCGCTGCTTCCGATCGAAGGCGCGCACTACCTCTACGGCATGGCGACGACATGGACAGTCATCGTCCGTGTGGCGGGCGAGCGCGCGATAAGCGTGGATGTTCCGAGCGACGAGACGATTCGTGCTGTGGCGAATCGGATCCGTCGGCACCTGGACGACGTGGACGGCTTCGTTCCACTTGACGACGCGGACTACGCGGATCAGGCGAACGCGCTCAGGGCTTTGGACGAAATAGAGCAGTAGGGCAGCGCCGCGAGTGAACCGCGGGGACGTTTACACGCTCGGGAACACCAAATTTCCGGACGGCACCGTGCGAGCGAAACACGCCGTCTTTGTCTGCGGGCAACACATTCCGGGTACAAACGGAAACGGGCAGGTCTCCGTAGTAATCGCGAACACGGACCGACGTAAGTTGCCGAGGCGTCCCGCCCATCCATACGAAGCCGAACTGGGCGTGGTCGACGGCTTCGCGCACGACACATTGATCGACTGCCGATGGGTTCCGGTTAAGACGTGGGATGAGCTGCAGAAGGCGCAGTTCCTGCTCACCCTCAACGAGGGAGCGATGCGTCGCATTGATCGGGCAATTTACGAAGGACTGCAACTCGATCCGTGAGATCCGTGAGATTTGGGAGCGTGGGGCCTCGCGGATCCGTTCGCCGTGCCGCCAGGCAGACCGCTTCCTCACACGGAAGTGTTGCTCCTCAATTCGGCGCGTCCAGCCCTGCTTTCGACAGCCCGGCCAGGCCCGCCCGGAGTTCGGCAACCGTGGGCCATCCGTACCCGAGGCGGAAGTGCCGGTCGTCGACCTCGAACCAGTGACCGGGCCCGACGTACGTGCCGTGGGTCGAGAGCAACGTTTCGTAGAACGCGGCGGCGTCGACCGGTGCCGAGCCGGCGAAGCGCATCAGCCCGACGACACCACCATCGGGTTCGATCCACTCGAACGTCGACTGGCCGGCCATCCACTCGCGCACGATGGCGAGGCGGGCGCGCACGTCGTCGAGGATCGGCGGGAGCACACGGTCGCGGTCGGCGAGCACGCGTCCCGCGATCGCCTCGTCGATCGTCGCCCCGCAGATCACCATCTGCTCCTTCGCCGCGAGCAGCCCTTCGGCCACGGCGGCGTCGCGGCACACCGCCCACCCGACGCGCAGACCGGGGAGCCCGTACGCCTTCGACATCGACGCCACGCTGATGACGCGCGGCGACAGCGTCGCGGCGACCGGGAGGGGAGTGCCGTGCGTGAGATCGCGGTACGTCTCGTCGACGAGGAGCACCGCGCCCGAACGTTCGGCCAACTCGACGAGCGCGTGCAAGGTCGCGACGTCGAACATGGTCCCGGTCGGGTTGTGTGGGCATGTCACCGAGATCAACCGAGTGACACCCGCCTGCACCCGATCGGCGATACGCGCGACATCGAGGCGCCACCGGTCGTCGAAGGCAACGTCGACGATGTCGAGGTCGGCGCCGATCGCGCGTGGAGTTTCGAGGTTGGTTGCGTAGTTCGTGCGGACGACAACGGCGTGGTCGCCGGGTTCGAGCAGCGACGTCGCCGTGGCGAAGAGTGCGGCGGCGGCGCCCGGCGTGACGAGGACATCTTCGGGTCGGAGTCCGTCGCCGCCGGCGGCGACCGCGGCGCGCAGGAGCGGGTCGCCGAGGTGGTCGCCGTAACACAACAGCAGGTCGTCGAGGTCGGAGAGGTCGACACCGAGGTCGGACAGGCGCCGGTCGGCGACCGAACTCTCGGACAGGTTGTTGGTGATCGTGTCGTACCCCAGTTGCTCGGGTGACTCGACCTCGATCGGCATCCGTCGGTAGCGCACGCTTGCAGCTTCGCAGTTTTCCGCAAGAATGCGGGCATGAGCGATCGCAACGTGCTGGGTGGGCCGTTGGAACCGTGCGGCACCGACCCCGTCACCGGCTTCTTCCGCGACGGTTGCTGCAGCACGGGCCCCGAAGACACGGGAAGCCACACGATCTGCGCGGTCGTCACTGCCGAATTCCTCGAGCATCAGCGGGGCATCGGCAACGACCTGAGCACGCCGATGCCCCAGTACCGCTTCCCCGGCCTCGTACCCGGCGATCGCTGGTGTGTGACCGCGGTGAACTGGTTGCGCGCCCATCGCGATGGTGCCGCCGCGCCCGTCGTCCTGGCCTCGACCCACGAACGAGCGCTCGACATCGTGCCGCTCGACGCGCTCGAAGCGCACGCCGTCGACGTGCCCCCCGATCTCGGATCGCTCGACGAGTGAGGCGGACCGCTAGGACCGCACGCGGCGCCGCTTCGAGAGCCGCGCCGGACCCTGCTCGAGCAGTTCGCGCAGCGATCGCTCGACCTCCTGCGCGAGTATCAAGCTCGTCGTCTCGCGCGCGATCGGTCGGAGCGCGGCGATTGCGAGGGCCAGGTCCTCGGCCGTCGCGCGCCCCGCGAACCCACTGCCCGCGCGTTCGAGCAGGAGCGCCACCGAGTCGTCGACCGCCCGCGCGAGCCGGCGGCGCAGCAAATCGCGCAGCCGACCGCTCAGCTCGATATCGATGCCCGCGTCGTGGAGTTGCAGCGCGAGTTCGAGCAGCCCGGGGCTGGGCACGACCCAGGTGTCGCCCTCGCCCGGGCGCACGTATCCGGAGTCGATGAGTTCGGCGACGAGTCCGGAGCGGCGTTTCCCGACCAGCGCATTCAGCTCGTGGCGGTCGAGGAGCCGCGGCTTGTCGTCCGACCACGGTGCCTTCAGCGTGGCGTCGACACCCAGCCACTCCGCGACCGTGCGCGTGGGCCGATCGGTGGCCACGAGGTCGCGGATCGCGCCGAGCGTGAGGCCGCGGTCGCGCAGTTCGGCGATCAGGCTCAGCCGCTCGACGTGTTCGTCGCTGTAGACCGCGTCGCGTCCGCGCTTCTCGGGCTTCGCCAGGAGCCCTTCCGACTGGTAGTAGCGGATGGTGCGGACCGGGACACCGCTGCGTTCGACCAGCTCGGCGAGCCCGTAGCCCTCCGTCCCCTGGGTGCTCATGGGGCCAAGTCAACCACACATGACCAGATCGTGACAGTATCTACTGTAAGAATATCTTGACAGTGCGGACTGTAAGTGTTTTGGTGAGTGCATGACTACGACGCTTGCTCCCGAACTGCCGCGCACCGCGAGACGCGCCCGCCAGTTGGTCGCCGTTTCCGAGCGCACGACGCTCGACCCCTTCACCGAGGTCGACTGGGACATTTCGATCGACGACTCTGCGTTCCATCTACCGCCGGAGGTACTGCCGCTCTACGGCACCGAAGCGTGGCAGGCCATGAGCGAGCAGGAGCGCATCGCGTACAGCCGCCACGAGACTGCGGCACTGTGCGGAGCCGGCATCTGGTTCGAGAACGTGCTGATGCAAGCAGTGCTGCGTCACCTCCAAGAGTTGCCCGTCACCGATCCCGCGCACCGGTACCTGCTCGTCGAGGTTGCCGACGAGTGCCGTCACTCCATGATGTTCGGTGAGTTCATCCGGCGTGCCGACACGCCCGCGTACCGCCCGGCCATGAATCCGCTCACCGTCTCGGACCTGCCCGGCGGTCGAGCGATGTCCTACCTGCTCATCCTCGCGGTCGAAGAACTTCTCGACCACATCAACCGGGCAACGATGCGCGACGAGCGCGTGCACCCGGTGTCGCGGAAGATCGCGAAGGTGCACGTGCTCGAAGAAGCGCGGCACGTCAGCTTCGCCAAGTCATACCTTTCCGAGGTGTGGCCCATGCTCGACGAAGAGACGCGCACCACGATCTCGGCGCTCGCGCCCGACCTCGTCGCCGTGGTCGCCGACCTGAGCGTCGACGACGCCGTCTACGACCACCTTGGAATCGAAGGCGGCGCGGCAATGGCGCGGGCGAACCCGCACCACCAGGCAGTCGTCGTAGCCGGACTCGGAAAGCTCACGGCCTTCTTGGCGCACATCGGCGTGATCGACGCCGTGAATCTGCCGGGCTGGCGCGCTCGGGGCCTGCTCTAACGCCGGGCGCGGGCCGCGAGATAGGCGCACCGGCCCCGACGAGCCTATGTCGCGGGTACGGCTTGGCTGGCGCTCCTCGGTGTGAGGAGCCCGATGACGAAGTACGCGAGCGCACCGACGAACGTCGCGAAGAACACCGCGTTGTAGAGCATCAGCTTGCCGCCGTGCCAGTCCTCGTTGCCCATCAGGTCGAACCACATCAGGGTGGTTGTGACGACACACGTGACGGCGAGGATCGCCGCGGTCCGAAGGCGGCGGCGGCGTAGTCCGCTTCCGGGTGTTCGTATCGATCGTGCCAGTTGGCTGCGCTGCGACACCGCGACACCGACCGCGACAAAGAGAAAGAGGACTCCGGGATACACCCCGGTCATGATGCCCATGACGCCCGCGACGGCGAGAGCGATCATGATGATGGTAAGTGTCACGGTGCTCTGGCCGGTGCTCATGATTGTCTCCAAGCGATATCGAGGAACAGTGACAGCGAGGTCGACGGAGGTTCGCGTCCACGCGCGCCGCGCGCCGTCACGACCGATCAGGTCGGCGAAGTGTTGGACGAGGTCGTCGCGGTAGTGCGAGCGAAAGCCTTTGGGGTACAGGAGTACGAGACTCCGGTAGGCGCGTTCGTGGACGGTCACACGAGCCGCGGGCGCAGGTTGCGCCGCGAGAACGAGACGAGCTTCGCGACCCGGTCGGTCTCGGCGATGCACACAGACCGCCCGCGGCCCGTGAGCCGGTAGTAACGCCGGCGCTGATCGTCGTCGGGTCCGGCCCGGTGCGGAAGTTCCTCGGCCAACCCGCTGTCGACGAGCCGTTTCAACGTGCCGTAGAGCGTCAGTTCGGCATCGGGTTCGGCGACGGGCACGAGCGCATACCGCGCACCGGCGACGTAGCAACTGGGATCGGTGACGTCGTCGCTGAACGCCGTAGGACGTCCCGGTTCGCACTTCTGGTTCCCCGGTCCAGGTGCGAATCAACCCGACCGAGTTCGTTCTGGACGCGCGTATCTGTTGCCCACGACACATACGCGCGTCCAGAAGCGGTTAGGCGACGCCGGTCAACTCCTGCACCGTGAGGCCGACGCGGTCGGCGACGGGTTGCAGCGCGCCCACGTCGAAGCCGTAGAGCCGCGCCGGATTGTCGGTGAGGAT
Organism: Actinomycetota bacterium; assembly: GCA_034408875.1. Classification (GTDB taxonomy): domain Bacteria; phylum Actinomycetota; class Acidimicrobiia; order IMCC26256; family PALSA-610; genus JANNHK01. The sequence continues at coordinate 19,261 of JAWXCJ010000033.1, read as the reverse complement.
CGCGCGCACGTCGTCGACGGGGATGCCGTTGAAGCAACGGGCCAGCGATTTACGCGTGCGCGGCCACGTTCCCTCGGGGTGCGGGTAGTCGGCTCCCCACATCAGCTTCTCGAGCCCGATGTCGTAGCGCAGCGCCGACTCGTCGGGACCCATGAACGACGCGGCGACGTAGCACTGCCGTTGCCAGTACTCGCTCGGTTTCATTTTCACCGTGTCGCGGATGTGGCTGAAGAACCGCTGCGAGTAGATCGCGTCGAGGTACGTCAGCGTGCTCGGCACCCAATCGGCGCGTGACTCGGTGAACACGAGCTTCATGGTCGGGAACCGTTCGAGTACGCCGCCCCAGATCAGGAACCACAGTGGGCGGTGTGCGAAGTACACGGTCTCGGTCGCGTAAATCAGCATGCTGACCGCGCCGTAGTCGCCGTAGCCCGGTGTGCCGCTCCCGCCGTGGATGTGCACGGGCATGTCGTGGTCTTGGCATGCCGCCCACATGACGTCGTAGCACTGGTCGTAGTACGGCGGCAGGTCCTTACCCGGCACGGTCGGGATGATCACGCCCCTCATGCCGTTCTCGCGCGCCCACACGATCTCCGCGACGGTCGCGTCGAGGTCGTGGACCGTGAGCATCGCGAGCGCGGCGCGCCGGCCGGGTGCGTCGTTGGCGAAGTCGACGAGCCAGCGGTCGTACGCGCGGTTACCGGCGCCGCGCAGTTCGTGCGTAGCGGACTCGCCGAAGCCGCCGAACGGAACGCCACCGTTCGGGAAGAGCACCTCGGCGACGACGCCTTCGCCTTCGAGTACTTCTGTTCGCAACGGCGAGTTCCATTCGCCGTCGCGTGCGTCGCCGGTCTCGGCCTTGAACGCGTCTGCACCCTCCTTCGAGAACAGCGAGCTCCCGGCCTGAGTTGCTTGCTCCCGTGCCACCCGCGCCGCTTCGAGCTCGCGCATGAAGTCGTCGTACTTCTCGCGGTACGCGGGCTCGATGTACGGCAGGTAGTCCTCGGGTCGGCCCGTGGCGTGGCCGTCGCACGAGATGATGACCGGTCGCTGGTCCTGCATGGCGCCCCCGTTCGTTCCGGTAACGAGGACCGTACCCTGAAGCCATGACGGCGACAATCAGCCCCGTACTCGACGGTGCGCCCTCGCTCTTCTCCGTCGCGTTCGACCTGGCGACGGTCGGCTACTCCGTGCACGAACACATCGCGATCGGGACCGCCGAGTCGTACGCGGCCGCGGGACCGCGTGAACCGGACGGTCGCTGGGAGGTCAAGGAATCAGACCGTGCCGACTTCACGACGCGGCTCGTCGTGCACCGGCCGACCGATCCCGCGCGCAGCAACGGCACGCTGATCGTCGAGTGGCTCAACGTCACCGGTGGAGTCGACATCCCGGCACTGTGGATGCCGACCCACCGGCACCTCGTGCGCGACGGCTACTCGTGGGTAGGCGTCACCGCGCAGCGGGTCGGCATCGAGGGCGGGGGAGTGATGCCCGGAATGGGGCTGCGCGACGCGGACCCCGCCCGGTACGGGACGCTCGACCATCCAGGCGACGCGTACGCGTACGACATCTTCACGCAGGTGGTGCGTGCAGCACGCGACTTGGTTTCGGGGCAGTACGCCATCCCGATCGAGCGGTGCTCGCGACGGGCGCGTCGCAGTCGGCGATGTACGTGCTCCAGCGTGCGTTCGACGCACTCGACCGCTGGGTCCGCGACGGCACACCACCACCGTCGGCGGCACGTCTCGCCGTCGATGGGGAGGGTGCACTCGGTGTGGACGACGCGGGCATCGCGCGCGGCGGTGTGCGCACGCCGTGGGTCGACGCGCCCGTTGCCGTGCTCTCCGGTCTCGGCCAACCCGGCGGGAGCGCGGAGCACATGGATAGCTCCCGCGGCGCGACCAATGCGTAACGGCTCAGGCCGGCGCGAATGTCAGCGGGTTCTTGCCACTGAGGCTGCCCTTGACTGCGTAGGGCCGGAAGCGGATGAACGCCGACTCGTGGTGGAACGGTTTGGCGCGATCGGCCTGCATGGCTCCGGGGTGTGGTTCGCCGTCGGCGCCGAACGCGTAGGCGGCGATCGCTTCCGAGTTCTCCCACAATGAACACGTCGCGACGAACGGCGGGCGCGCCATCGCGGTGCCCCAGATCATTCCCGGCGCGTCGTACGTGGCGGCCTCGGCCTTGGTGCTCGCGCGCAGGAAACTCAGGGCGCGCGGAAGGCGTACGCGTCCGAGGGTGAGTACGGCGGCGGTGCCCTCGTAGTCGACGGTGCGCTTGTGGGGGAGGTCGGGGTCGAGCCCGGGCCAGGTCCCGTGCGACCGGAGCGGCTCGAGTCGCATGCGCCAGCCGTCGGAGAACGGAGCCGCAGCGTCGTTTCCGGCCTCGAACGCGTCGAGCGCGGCGTCGTCGTCCCAGAACGAAACCAGACCCACGCGTCCGAACACCGGCTTGGGCACGAACGAGGTCCGCAACGGCGTGACGAGCGCAACGCGCGCGGACCGCAATCCCGGTATCGATGCCGGGTCGGGCGCTCGCCGCAGTACCGCGAGCGCGGCCCGGGGCTCGACGTCGGCCAGGTGAACGGAAGCGAGCATTTTGGGCCTCCCAAGGGTTTTGGCCGAATCCTCGCCGCATCCGATCGAGCAAAGCCAACCGGGCAAACACCTCAAGGGGTGGTTTCGGCAGCGAGTATCGTGACGCCCCAATGACGGCAGTTTCGAAACATCAGAACGACGAGCTCTACGCGCTCCGCCATTCGGCCGCGCACGTGCTCGCGTCGGCGGTTCTCGACCTCTTTCCGAGCGCTCGGCTGGGCATCGGGCCACCGACTGCCGACGGCTTCTACTACGACTTCGATCTCGACGAACCGCTGACCGCGGAAGTCATCGATCAGATCGAACAGCGGATGAAGGAGATCATCGAGGAGCGCGGCAAGACCTTCGACTACCGAGAGGTATCGCCCGACGAGGCGCGCACGCTGTACCGGGACCAGCCGTACAAGCTCGAGCTGATCGAAGACATTCTGTCCCGGGGAACCGACGAGTACGGCAACGCGTCGGAGACGAACGTCTTGTCGACGTACAGCATCGGGAAGTTCGAGGACCTCTGCCGCGGCCCCCACGTCACCGCGATCGACGACATCGACCCGAACGCCATCAAGCTCCTGCGCACGAGCGCCGCGTACTGGCGTGGCAACGAGAAGCGCCCGTCGATGCAGCGCATCTACGGGACGGTGTGGCGCAACGCCGAAGAACTCGAGAAGTTCCTCTGGGAACAGGAAGAAGCCAAGAAGCGCGACCACCGGCGTTTCGGTGAAGACCTCGACCTCTTCTCGTTCAGTCCCGATGTCGGCCGGGGCCTGCCGCTCTGGCTACCCAACGGCGCGGTGATCCGCGAGGAACTCGAACGGTGGGCCAAGGAAACCGAACGGCTCGCCGGCTACAAACCCGTGTACACGCCGCACATCGCGCGCAGTGAGCTGTACAAGATTTCGGGTCACCTGCCGTACTACGCGGACGATCTCTACTCGCCGATCGAGATCGACGGCGACGAGTACTACCTGAAGCCGATGAACTGCCCCCACCATCACATGGTGTACAAGGCGCGGCCGCACAGCTACCGCGAACTTCCGTTGCGCTACGCCGAGTACGGCACCGTGTACCGCTACGAGAAGTCGGGCGAACTGTTCGGGCTGTTGCGGGTGCGTGGCTTCACGCAGAACGACGCGCACATCTACTGCACGCTGGAGCAGTCGAAGGCCGAGTTCGTGGCCGTCATGCGCATGCACGACTACTACTACCGCACCCTCGGCATCGAGAACTTTCACATGGTGCTCGCCATGCGCGACCCCGCGAACACCGACAAGTACCACGGCGACGACGAGATGTGGGAGACGGCCGAGCGGATCACGCGCGCGGCGATGGAGGAGTCGGAAATCCCCTTCATCGAGGAGCTCGGCGGGGCCGCGCACTACGGCCCGAAAGTCGACTTCATCCTGCGTTCTGCCGTCGGTCGCGAGTTCGCGGCGTCGACCAACCAGCTCGACCTCTACATGCCGGGGCGATTCGATCTCACCTACGTCGACAGCGACCAGGCCTCCAAACATGTTGCGGTGATCCACCGCGCGCCGCTCGGTTCGCACGAACGGTTCACGGGCTTTCTCATCGAGCACTTCGCGGCGGCGTTCCCGGCGTGGTTGTCGCCGGTCCAGGTGAAGATCCTGCCGGTCGCCGACGGTCAGCTCGAGTACGTCGAGGCGATCGCGCAACGTTTCCTCGAAGCCGGCTACCGAGCTGATGTCGACCACTCCGGTGAGAGCGTCGGCGCGCAGATCCGTAAGGCGAGCATGGAGAAGGTCCCGTACGCGCTCGTCGTCGGCAAACGCGAGCAGGCGGCCAACACGGTGTCGGTGCGGGCGCGCGGTGGTGTCGACCTGGGCGTCATGAGCGTCGACGCCTTCATCGAGCAGTTCGCGAAGGTGGTTGCGAGCCGGTCGCTCGGCCTCGAGTTCGACTGATCTGTCAGGGTCAGATCCGGGCGCGACCTGGGTTCGCGGGCCATCCGGCGAAGCGACTCGCGGGCCGGATCGCCCGGTACGCGTCGACGATCGGAGCGAGTTCGGCCGGGGTCGCGCCGTGCATGATCACGCCGTCGACGCCGAGGTCGAACTGGCGCAACACCCGCGCCGCGCACTGTTGCGCGTCGCCGGTGGCTGACGGTTCGAGCCACTCGTCGGGCAACAACGTCGCGACGTGTTCGAGTGTTTCGGTGTCGGCTTTCGTGTCGAGCGCGCCGGGGAACGACGCCACAACCGAGTCGGCGCGAAAGCGCGCCAGTACCTCGGGATCCCAACCGTTCGTTTCGACCATCAGGTCGCCGTAGCCCTGGAGGTAGGTCGCGAGCCGACCGACGGTCTTCTTGAGTCGCAGCGCCTCCGGAAGGTGGTCGCCGATCGTCGCGTAGCACGACCAAATGCGCACCGACGCGGGATCACGACCCGCCTCCTCCGCGGCCTTGCGCACCGTGGCGACACAGCGCTCGACCGTCTCGTCGGCGAAGAACGTGTGCAGCACGACCGAATCGAAACAACGGCCCGCGAGCGCGAGCGAGTTGGGACCGAACGCGACGTACCCGAGCGGTATGTCTTCGTCGAACGACGAGTCGAGGTGCAACACCGGGAAGCGGCCCGCGGGGCCGTCGTGACCGAACACGACCTCGCCCCTCCACAGTCGGCGCATGATCCCGACGAAGTCTTCGATCTGCGCGGTGGTGATGCGCGGAATGCCGTACGCGTCGAAGAGGGGAGCGATGCCGCGTCCGAGTCCGAGCGTGAACCGTCCGCCGGTGAGCCGGTGCATCGTCGTGGCGTGCGACGCGGTCACGATCGGATGGCGCGTGTTGTGGTTCGTCGCCGCGGTCGCGATACCGAGCGTCGACGAGACCGCACCGACCGCGCCCGAGAGCGTGAACGCCTCCTTGATGTTGAAACGCTCCGAGATGAACGTGGAGCCGAGGCCGATCGCCTCGCCCTCGGCCACCTCGGCCGGCAACTCCACGGGCGACTGCGGCGCACCGGCCAGGACGTAGAACCCGAGTTCATTCAGTCGGTCGTGTTCCATGGCGTCAGTATCACGCACCGGCCCGATCGCCATCGACCGGGACTTCGTGGCGAAGGTTCTGGGCCACGGTGACCGCCGCGAGTTGGGCTCGGCTCGTCACGGCGAGCTTCCGGAAGATGTGCGAGACGTGGGTCTCCACGGTCCGCCGCGAGATGTACAGCGCCGATGCGATGCGGGGATTGCCGAGACCCTGCGCGACGAGATCGACGACCCGTCGTTCGGTTGGGCTGAGCGCATCCCAGCCGTGGGTTGCCGCGGCCGGCCCGCGGCGACGGCGGCTGACGCCGAGCGCCCGCAACGACGCGTCAACGCGAGCGAGATCGTGCGCCGCGCCGAAGGCGACGTGCAGGGCGGCGGCTTCCTCGAGCAGGCCGACGGCCTCGGCCTGACGGTCGGCGGCGAGCAACGCCCGGGCCGCTTCCTCACACGCCGCGGCAAGATCGACGCGTCGGGGTGTCTCGCGGTACTGGTGTACGGCGTCGACCAGGGTGTCGGCATCGTTGTTCGCGAGCCCGTCGGTGCGGCGCGCGGCGGCGAACGCGCTTGCGACACCACTCGCGTCCGCCAAGCGCGCCATCTCGTCGGCGACTGTCCGTGCAGTTGTCGCGTCGCCTTCCGAAACGGCGAGTCCGGCCAACGCCGGGCCGATCGTGCGGTACTGCACCAGGCCCCGCAGGTGTTCCGTCGCGGTCCACGCTCCGCGGAGCAGCGCGAGCGCCGCGGCCGGGTCCTCGGCGGCGGTCTTCGAGGCGACAACGCACGCGAACAATTCGACGCCGAACAGGTGACGTCCGGCGCGCAATGCCGCATCGGCTGTAGCCAGAGCCGATTCGGCGCGCGTGTCGTCGCCGCGGGCGAGCGCGATCTGCGCCAGGATCGCGTTGCAGCCGATGTCATGCGCCCGGTTGCCGGTTTCGTCGGCGATCGCGACCCCTGCCTCGATCTCGGACACGGCGTCATCCCAGCGACCGCACAGGAGATGCACGAACCCGACGGCCGTGTGGGTCTGCACGAGCAGGGTCAGCTCGCCGCGCCGCTCCGCGCGGTTTGCGGCGGCCGCGTAGGCGGCGACTGCGTCGTCGAACGCGTCCATCGACAACAGGAACGTCGCTTCCCATACTTCGGGGATCAAGAACCCCCGGGTCGGGATCTCGTCCCGGAACAACAGGCGGCGCGACGCCCGAGCGTGCTCGGCTCCGGCCTCGAACCGGGCCTCTGCCCCGGCGGTGAGTGCGAGCGTCTGGTGCGCGATGCACGCCAGCTCGTCGGCGTGCATCGCGTCGCGCGCGGCATGGGCGAGCGTCTGTTCGGCGACGGCGGTCACGGCGGCGGCGGCTCGACCGGTCAGGAGCGCGATGTTGGCTTCGAGGCACCGAACCGCGGCGACGTCGTCAGGCGTCGCGCCCGGGGCGTCCGCGGCATGCGCGTAGTCAGCGACCGCGGTGGCGAGGTCGCCCGATACCGTCGACGCGACGGCGATGCCGCGCCGCACGACGAATCCCGTGCGCGCATCGACGGCTCCGTCGAGCAGCGCGCGGCCGATGGCCCGGGCGTCGTCGATCCGCCCGACGGCCGCGAGCGGTTCGAGTAACGCCGTGTCGAGCCGTATCTGGGTGTCGGTGTCGGGACCGAGCGCGCACGCGCGCTCGAACAGCGAGACGGCGCTGGCGAGGTCGAGACGAAGGGTGTCGTGCGCGGCCCGTTCGAGCCACTCGATTGCTTCGCTGTCGCCCGGACGCGCCCCGAGTTCCATCTGGCGCGCCACCTGGAGCACCGGCGCACCGGCCGTGGCCAGGGCGCGCCCGGCGGCCGCGTGCAGGTCACGACGGATCGCGGGCGCAATGTCGTCGTAGACCGCGTCGCGCACAAGGTCGTGGCGGAACGACAGCGTCTCGCCTGCACCCGACAGCACCGCGGCGTCGACGGGCGGGCGTAGATCGGCGGCCACCTCGACGACCCGGCGCCCGGCGACGGTTGCGAGGTCGGTCAGGGTGAACTCCCGGCCGAGGAGGCTGGCGAGGCGCAGCATCTCGACCGACGCGGTCGAGAGAGATGTCAGTCGGCGCAGGACCGATTCGCGAACGCCCGCGGGAAGCGCGTCGTCGTCGACCTCGGCGATGCCGCCGCGGACGGTGAGGGTGGCCTCTTCGTCCACGACGCGCAGGTATTCGGTCACGTACAGCGGGTTGCCTGCCGTTCCGTCGAGCCGCGCCGCGAGCCGCGGTCCCGGCGGCGCGCCGACGAGTGTCGCGGTCATGGCTGTCACCGACGTGGCGTCGAGGCCGGAAACGCGGAAGTGCTGTGCGCCGGTGTCGCGCAGCACACCGAGGAGTTGGTCGACGAGTGCGGGTCGGGGAGTCGGGCGCAGGGTGGCGAGGATGGCGACCGACAGCGGCCTGACGCGGCGGCTCAGTGTCGCGAGACCCCGCACGCTGAGATCGTCGGCCCACTGGAGGTCTTCGACCACGACGAGCACGGGGGTCGCCGCGGCCCGGTCCTCGATCGCGTTCGTCACCGCTTCGGTGAGCGCGAACCCACGCGTCCCGCCGGTGTGGTCGGCGTCGGTGAGGAGTGCGTCGAGCGGGATGCCGAGGGCCGAGGCCAGACCGACGACGACGCGTCCCGGCTGGTCGTGCTCGAGCTCGTCGGCGCCGGCGGTCACGACGGCGAAGCCCGCCGCGGTCGCGCGCACGTGCGCGGCGCGCGCGAGGTGGGTCTTGCCGATACCTGCTTCGCCCTCGAGCACCAGCGCGCCGCTCGTGCCGCTCCGCGCCGCGTCGAGCATCGCGTCGATCGCGTCGAGTTCGGTCACGCGGCCGAAGGTGGCAACCGGATCGGGTTCGGTCTCGGTACCGGCGGCCGCGAACAGGCGCCGGCGTTCGGAGAACCCCTTCAGCCGGCTGCGGCCGCGATCGTCGAACCGCACTCCCGGAACCGTGCCGACGAGCTGCCGCACGACATCGGAGACGAGCACTTCGCCCCCGGCCGCTTTGGCCGCGATACGCGCCGCCGCGTTCACGGCTTCGCCGACAGGGTCGCCGGGTGCGCCGGCGATCTCTCCCGTATTGATGCCGACCCGTAGTGCGGGCGATCGTCCGACGAGGGCTCGTTGCACTGTCACGGCGAAGGTCACGGCCTGGCGCGGCGCGGGAAACGTGAGCATGAGGCCGTCGCCGAGCGACTTCACCTCGGTGCCGCCGTACGGTTCGATGCGCTCCCGCGCGACCGCGAGGACGCCTTCGACGGCGGCTCGACCGGCGACGTCGCCGCGCTCGACCAGGAGTTCGGTCGACCGCTCGACGTCGAGGAACACGACGGTGACCAGCATCCCGCCCACGACCGCACCCTAGGACCGAAGACGACCCAACTGACACGTCGAGCCCGAGAATCAGTGAGTTCACGGATATCAACTCTCGTTGTGCGGCGGTACGGTCAACCGGTGACGCCACAGCCGGCCCCCTCCACCCTGTTCCCGCGCGGCGCGATTGCGCTCATCGGACTGATGTTCGTGCCCGTCGCGGTGCAGGCGACGTTCTTCCCGCGCAGCTTCTTCGACGACTTCCCGCTGGGTCGTAGCTGGATCGCGCTCACCGAGGGCGTCTACAGCGAGCACCTCGTGCGCGATGTCGGAGCGCTGTTCCTCGCCCTCGTGATCGTGTCGGTGTGGGCGTGGTGGGAACCGGCGCTGTGCCTTCCACTCGCGGTGGCGTGGCTGGTCCAGGGCACGCTGCATTTCGTGTACCACGTCGGGCACCTCGACCACTTCGACGGGTTCGACTCCGTCGCGATGCTGTTCTCGCTCGTGACCGTTCCGCTGCTCGCGGTCGCGGTGATCGTCGCGGAGTGGCGTCGCCGCGCGCCGAGCCGCGATGCGCTTGAATAGTCGCCAGTGACTGCTACCGAGATCACGATCGTTGCCGCGTGCGTCGCGCTGCTCGGGTTCGGGTTGTTGCTGACCGTCCGGTGGCACGGAATCCCGGTGTCGCCACCGCCCGGTGAACCCGACGGTCGGTGGATCACCGCGGCGTTGCGCGCGCTCTGGTGGATCGGGCTTGGCGTCGCGGCGGGCGCCGCGACGGGCATACTCGTGATCGGCGCCGGCGGACGGCTCGCGATGCGGCTGCTGGCCGTCACCGCTGGCGACGACGCGCAGGGCCGGCTCACCGAGGCCGAGGAGATCGTCGGCGACATCACGTTCGACGGGACGCTCGGGTTCATGATCTTCATCGGCCTGTTCGGCGGCCTCTTCACCGGGCTGGGGTACATCGCGATCCACCGCTGGCTCCCCGGCGGGTTCGGCCGCGGCCTGTGGTACGGCGGCTTGCTGTTGGTCGGTTTCGCGTCGCGCATTGAGCCGTTGCGGACGAGCAACGAGGACTTCGACATCGTCGGCCCCGCCTGGGTGTCGTTCCTCGTGTTCGGCGCGCTCGGCCTCGCGCAGGGCATGGCCGTCGCCGCATTCGTCGGTCGTTGGAGCCGAACCCAACCGCTGCTGACGACCCCCCGCGCCGCGTTGCGTTACCTGCTGATGGTGCCGTTCCTGCTGTTCCTCCCGTTCACGATCGGGCTCATCGTGCTCATGGCCGCGAACGTCGTGCTCACCCGTTTCGATGTCTGGGCTCGGCTGGCAGGAAAGCGTCTCGATATCGCGGGCCGGGTGGTACTGGTCGCGCTGGTGCTGGTCGCGGCACCCGGCTTCGTCAGCGCGATCTCCGATATCTACGAACGAAGTCCGTAGGCGGTCAGTCGGCCGGCTTCATGCGTTCGAGCATGGCGCCCATCTGCTGGTGCACGAGGTTGATCGCCTGCAGCGGTCGGAGCATCACGCGGAACTCGACGATGCGGCCCTGGTCGTTGCAGCGGATGATGTCGACACCGTTCACGTACTTGCCCTCGACCGTGGTCTCGAACTCGAGCACGGCGGTGTCGCCCGCGAGCACCTGCTTCGTGTACCGGAACCCTCCGCTGCCGTTGCCGCCCGACTCGGGCTTCTCACCCGGAAGCGTCTGTCCCGCCGCTTGCAGGTAGAGCTTGGTGATCGCCTTGCCCTCCTGGGGCGTGTAGACGATGGGGGAGTAAAACGCGACGTCGTCGTCGAGCAATTCGTCGAGGCCGCCCGGCAGTTCCCCGCGCATATTGGCGTGCCACTTCTCGATCACCGACTCGATCAGCATGGTGCCGACCGTAGCCGGGCCGCGGTCAACGCGCTGCGAGGCGGGTGATGCCGGCGAACGAGCAGTAGTACAGGTCGTCGTTCCAGCCGGGCGCGGGGAAGAGCACCGACTGGACGGGGCTGCCCGATTCGACCCGCAGCGTTTCCGCGCCGGTTTCGATGTCGAGCACGACGATTTCGTCGACCATTCGGGTCGCGTCGTGGTCGGTGGTGACGAGTTCGCCGGTGTCGGCGAACAGGAGCATGTGGCACGCGTGGTTCTGCTCGCGCTGCCAGCGGGGCGACGTCGATCCGTCGGGGCCGATGTCGAACGCGGCCATACGGCCGTTGCCGCTGTCGAAGCCGACCACAATGCGGCGCGCCTCGTCGACGAGCGGCGGATTCGCGACGACACCATTCGACAGCCCGCAGATCTGGGTCAGCGTCGACGTACCCGTGTCGAGGTCGACCCGCACGAGATGCAATGGCGCGGTGTTCACACCCTGCCCCCGGAACGTGCCCGCGTAGCGTTCGCTGCCGAAGCCGTTGTCGAGGAACCACGCCGCGCCGAGCGCGAGCACCGGGTCCCAGCCGTAGGTCTGGCCGTCGACGGTGCGGTAGCGACCGGCGAAACCGGCGTCGACCGTGAGCGCAGTTCCGTCCCACGACGCGCGGGACAGCGATTCGGTCCCGACGACGTAGACGTCGTTCCCGTCGGCCGACAACCGCGCGATCGAGGGTTCGGAAAGGACGACGCGATCGACGATTGCCAACGCGTCCGGCTCGAGGATGAGTAGTTCGGTTGGCTCGTAGACGTGCGTGGCGGGATCGTGGCCGGGGAGCACCCCGCCGAAGTCCTTGGTGGCGAGTTGCCCGTCGGGCAGGATCACGAAGCTGTTGTACGGCCGGTGGCGCGGGAGCTCCCGCGACGCGACAACGGCAAGGTCCGCGTCAAGGCGGTGCGCGTGGTTGCCGAACACGATGTAGAGCGATCCGTTCGCGTGCGCGGCGAGCCCGCCCGGCCAGGTCGGCCCACCGGCAAGGTCGGGCGACCGCGAGACGGTTTCGAGCGTCACTGGGTCGATGCGCTCCACCCACGAGATCGCGTCGGGCCCGGCCGTGTGGAACAGCGCGAACACCTCGCCCGGATCGCGCAACACGACCATCGTCGTCGCGACGGCGACGCGGGACGTCACCGTGACGAACCGCGACCCGGAACCGCGCGCTAGTTGCAACCGGGTCGGGCCGCCGTCTTCTCCGGGCCACGGACTCGGCCAGTAACCCGTCGTGCTCAGCACCGCGGCCGCACCCCGTCGACCTCATACGCGAGGTCTCCGGTGGTCACCATCGGTGCAGAGCCTAGACATCGGGCAGAATGATCCGTGAGGGCCGCCGCCCTGTCGAGCGAGGAGCAGCATGCGTACGCACGAGCTGATCATCAAGGGTGGCGAGGTCATCGACGGGACGGGCGCCCCGGCGCTCCGGGCCGACATCGCGATCGACGGTGGCGTGATCTCGCAGGTGGGGACGGTCGACGGCACCGCCGATCGCGTCGTCGACGCCGACGGCCTGCTCGTTACACCCGGCTTTGTCGATATCCACACGCACTACGACGGTCAGGCGTCGTGGGACGAACGGATGATTCCGTCGTCGTGGCACGGCGTGACGACCGTCGTCGCCGGGAACTGCGGCGTTGGCTTCGCGCCCGTGCACGACGTCGACCACGATCGCTTGATCGAGTTGATGGAGGGTGTCGAAGACATTCCCGGCGTCGCGCTGCACGAGGGCCTCGCGTGGAACTGGCGTTCGTTCCCCGAGTTCATGGACGCGCTCGACGGCCGCGCGTTCGACGTCGACGTCGCGTTGCAAGTACCTCACGCCGCACTGCGGCTCAACGTGATGGGAGAGCGCGGCGCCCGCCGTGAACCCGCGACCGGCGAAGACATTGCGCTGATGGCCAAGATGGCGCGCGAAGGGATCGAGGCCGGCGCGCTCGGCTTCACGACGTCGCGCACGCTCAACCACCGCAGCAGCAGCGGTGAGCTGACGCCGACACTCACCGCCGAAGCCGACGAACTGATCGGGATCGCCACCGCGATTGGTGCCAGCGGGCGCGGTGTCCTGCAGGCAGTGTCCGACTTCATCGACGTCGACGCCGAGTTCTCGCTGTTCCGCCAGATGGCCGAAGCGTCGGGCCGGCCGCTGTCGTTCACCCTCCTCCAGACCAAGCGCGACTCGTGGCGGCGCCAACTCGAACTGCTCAGCGAGGCGAACGATGCCGGCGTCGCGATGAAGGCGCAGGTCGCGCCCCGCGCCGTCGGCCTGTTGCTCGGGCTCGAGTGCACCTTGCACCCGATGCTGGCGAACCCGGTGTACCGCGAGATCGCCGAGTTGCCGCTCGCCGAACGAGTTGCCGTATTGTCGGAGCCGGAGTTCAAGGCGCGCGTGATTGCCGCCGACGTCGCGCAGCGCGACACGCCGGGCGGGCGAATGCTCGGCAACTTCGACGCCATGTTCGAACTCGGCGACCCGCCCGACTACGAGCCCCAACCCGAGGCGAGCATCGCGGCGCGGGCGCAGCGCGAGAACCGCGACCCGTTCGACCTCGCGTACGACATCATGCTCCGCGACGGCGGGCGCGGGTTCCTCTACCGGCCCGTGCTCAACTACGACGACGGTAACCTCGACGCCGCGGGCGAGATGCTGGCGCACGAGCACTCGATTGTCGGTCTCGGCGACGGCGGCGCCCACGTCGGCACGATCTGCGACGCGAGCTTCCCGACCACGTTGCTCGCGTTGTGGGGGAGGGACCGCGACCGGGGCCGGCTTCCGTTGCCGTTCCTGATCGAGCGCCAGACGCGCGCGACGGCACGCGCGGTCGGTCTGCTCGACCGTGGTGTGCTCGCGCCGGGATACCGCGCCGACGTCAACGTGATCGACCTCGACCGCCTGGCCGCCCGTCGGCCCGAGGTGCGCTACGACCTGCCCGCGGGCGGGAAGCGGTTCGTGCAACGCGCCGACGGTTACGTCACGACAGTTGTCGCCGGTCAGGTCACGTACGTCGAAGGCGAGGCGACCGGCCCGTTGCCCGGGCGGCTCGTGCGCGGCCGGCAACCGGCACCGGTGCGCGGAGGGGCCCGATGAGGATCGTCCCGAGCGACCTCGTTCCCCTCGAAGTCGGGTGCGAGTGGACGCGCGACGACATCGGTGACAGCTACGTCTTCCACCTGAGCGACACACACGTCGCCGAGTTGGACGCGGCCCTCCTGCATGCCGAAGCACAGTGCGACGACGTGCTCGACATCACGCGCGATCTGTTCCCGTTGCCCACGCTCGCCCCCGACCTCGAACGCATCACCGCCGACCTGGTCGACGGCACCGGCGTCGCGCTGATTCGCGGGCTGCCCGTCGACCGGTACAGCAAAGAACGCGCCTCGATGATCTATTGGGGCGTCGGCATGCACCTCGGGCGGCCGTGGCCGCAGAACGCGAAGGGACACTTGCTCGGTGACGTCACCGACCAGAACCGCGCCCTCGACGACCCGACCGGGCGCGGCAACGAGATCGGTGCGATCGCGTTCCCGTTCCACTCCGACGGGTCCGATCTCGTCGGGCTGTTCTGTCTCAACTCCGGCGCCAGTGGCGGCGCGAGCCTGGTCGCCAACGCGCTCGCGATTCACAACGAGCTCGTACGTACCGAACCGGAACTCGCCGCCGAGCTGTACGAACCGCTCCCGTACGACTTCCGCGGTGAACAACCGCCCGGCGCCAAGCCGTGGTACACGATGCCGATGTTCAGTCGCACGAGCGATCGGCTCTTCGTCCGATACATCCGCCCGTACATCGAAGCCGCCCGCCGGCACAAGGATGCGCCTCGACCGTCGGAAGCGGTGCGGACCGCGATGAACCGCGTCGATGCCATGTGTGCCGACCCGCAATACCACGTCTCGATGATGCTGCAACCGGGCGATATGCAGTTCGTGAACAACTACCACGTGCTCCACGCGCGCAACGCGTACGTCGACCGTCGTGACGAGGGTCAGATCCGGCACTTGAAGCGGCTGTGGTTGGAGACCGACGTCATTGCCGATGCCGACAAGCCCGAGCGCTTCCGCCTCGGGCGCGGTGCCGACAACTGGTGGTCGAGCAAGGGCCGCACGAAGAGCGAAATCGAAGCCTGACGCCCGGCTCCCGCCGAAATTGCGCCGTACGGCGACCGAAACGGTCGCCGTACGGCGCAATTTCGATCACGGCGACCGAGCTGGTCGGCGTGACGCTTCGAGCAGCAACACCGAGGTGTGCGGGTCTTCGGACAAGCGGGCTGCGAGCACCGCGGCCCCAGATCCCGCGCCGAGGACGATCACATCGTATGTGGTCATGGCGCGACGAAAACCGGTTCGTAGTGTTCGACGACCGGGAACGGGTCGTAGAAGTGGTGCAGGAGTGCCCGCCACTTCTCGTATTCGGGCGACCCACGGAACCCTTCGGTGTGGTCTTCGAGGCGTTCCCATTCGACGAGCAGCAGGTAACGCGTCGGCTGTTCGATACACCGGTCGAGCGCGAGCGACTCGAATCCCGGCATCGACGCGATGATCGACTTGGCCTCCGAAAACGCGCGCTCGAAGTTCGCCTCCTCACCCGGAATGATGTCCAGCACTGCCTGCTCGAGGATCATCCCGGCAGCATGCCAGCTCAGCGGAACTCGAGACCCTCGAATTCGCCCGACTCGCGCCACTGCTTGATGAGTCCGAAGAACGCGAGTGCGCCACCGGGATAACCGACGAAGAACTCGGTGCCGGGCCCGCCGGGCCGGCCTTCGTTGTTGTAATAGCCCGGGGTGCAGTCGGCGTTCGCGAGCGCAGGGCCCATTCCGCCGCTGAGCACCGTTTTCACCCACGCATCTTCCGCGGCTTTGGTCGGCTCGACGACGTCGTAGCCGTACTCGAGGGCGTGCTTCACGATCGCGCCGATCGTGTGGCCCGCTTCGGTGAAGTTGTGCGGCACGTTCGAGATCAGCGCCGCGCCCTGCGACAGCTGCATGATGAACGCGTTCGGGAAGCCGTGCACGGTGAGGCCGTGCAACGTCCGCATCCCGTCGCCCCAATACTCCGAGAGCGTGACGCCGCTGCGCCCGGTCATGTCGTAGCCCGCGCGCCGCGTGTGCGGTGTACCGACTTCGAACCCGGTCGAGTAGATGACGCAATCGACCGGGTACTCGACACCGGCGACGACCACGCCGTTCTCGGTGATGCGCTCGACGCCCTTGCCCGCCGTGTCGATCAGGTGCGTGCCCGACGTGTTGAACGACTGCAGGTATTCGTCGTGGAAACACGGGCGCTTGCACAACTGCCGGTACCACGCCTTCAAGTTCTGTGCGGCCTCAGGGTCTTCGACGATCGTGTCGACCCGCGCCCGGATCTCCGACATCTTTTCGAAGTCGTACTTGTCGAACGCGCCGAGCATGTTCTCGGGAGTGAGCTGATCCGGCGGCACCGCCATGATTGCATCGCGGATGCGGCGCGACAGATCGGTCCAACCGTCCTGTACGAGGTCCTCCGGCGGCCACGCGCCGGGCGTCTGGTTGGCGGTGAAGTTTTCGAGCCAGCGCTGTTGCCAACCTGGCGTCGCCATTTCAGCGAACCACTCGGCGTCGGTGGGCCGGTTGTCGCGCACGTCGATCGACGACGGCGTGCGCTGGAACACGAACAGTTCGCCGCACGCGCGCGCCAAGTGCGGGATGCACTGCACGGCGGTCGCGCCGGTACCGATGATCGCCACGCGCTTGTCGGCCAGCTTGTCCATCGGTGTGCTCGGATCGCCGCCGGTGTACCCGTAGTCCCACCGGCTGGTGTGGAACGAGTGCCCCTGGAAGCTTTCGACACCGGGAATGCCGGGCAGCTTCGGCACGTGTAGCGGGCCGGTACCCATGCCGACGAACTGGGCCGTGAACTCGTCGCCGCGATTGGTGCGCACGATCCAGCGCGAGTTGTCGTCGTCCCATTCGAGATGGGTGACCTGTGTGTGGAACAGCGCGTGGTCGTAAAGGCCGTACTGCTTCCCGATTCGTTGGCAGTGCTCGAGGATCTCGGGCGCGTGCGCGTACTTCTCGCTCGGCATGTGGCCGGTCTCTTCGAGCAACGGCATGTAGACGAACGATGCCGTGTCGCACTGCGCGCCGGGATAGCGGTTCCAGTACCAGGTGCCGCCGAAGTCGCCGGCCTTGTCGATGATGCGGACATCTTCGACGCCGGCTTCCTTGACGCGGGCACCGGCGAGCAGCCCCGCGAACCCGCCCCCGATGAACGCGAACGTCACGTGGTCGCGTACCGGCTCGCGGTCGACCACCGCGATGTACGGATCGTCGAGGTAATGGCCGAACTGGTCCTTCAGCTCGATGTACTGGTCGTTGCCGTCGGGCCGCAGGCGTTTCGCCCGTTCCTGTGCGTACTTCTGCTTCAGCGCGTCGATGTCGATCGTCGTCATTTCGCGTGCCCCCGGGCTACTTGACCGAACGGTCAACTGTACCGAAGTGCCGGTCGCGCGGACCAGTGCGCCGGCCGTGCGCGACACTGCCCAGGTGGAAGAACTGCTCGGGCTCGCGCACGACCTGCCCCGTCGCTCACTCGAGCCCGGTGCCGCGCTCGTCGTCGACGGCGAGCCGGTGCGGGCGCTGTACGTGCTGGTCGAGGGTTCGTTGCGGGTCGAGAAAGCCGGCGTGGTGATCGCGACGGTGACGCAACCGGGTGCGTGTGTCGGCGAGATGTCGTTGTTGCTGGGCATCCCCGCGACCGCCGACGTGATCGCGAGCGAGGCATCGGTTGTCGCCGCGATCGACAACGCGCCCACGATGCTCGAAACCGAACCGCTCCTGCCGCTGGCGCTCGCCCGGTTGCTCGCGACGCGCCTGCATGTCATGACGTCGTACCTCGTCGACCTGAAGCAGCAGTACGGCGATCATGAAGGCGGGTTGGGCATGGTCGACGTCGTGCTCGACAGCCTCATGCGCGCACCGGGTGCCCGCAGCACCCTCGGGTCAGAACGCGACCCCGACCCCGAGGACTAACCATCGGTTCAGGCGGGGGCGAGCGACGCTTCCTCGACGCCGGCGAGCGAGATCCAGCGCGCCTCGCCGGTATCGGTGTCGAGTTCGATGCGAGCAGGAATCGGACCGCGCTGGCGACCGGCGTTCACGACGACCGTCGACCCGATGCGGTCGATCCAACTGCCCTGCGCCGCGAACGGCGACTGGTGCACGTGCCCGCACATGACGAGCGAGGGGTGATGTTGCCCGATCCACGTGACGAGTTCTTCGTCGCCGTAGTGCCGCTTGCCGGTCCAGCTCGTCGGTGATGCGTCCGGGGGCGCGTGGTACACCCAGATCCATGTGCGGTCACCGACCAGCAGCGCGTCGTCGGCGAGTTGGCGGTCGACGACGTCGCGCGTGCGGGGCCCGTCCCACCACGGGCACACGGTGACGAACACGTTGGCGGTGCTGAAGTTGGAGCCGTCGACGTGCACACCCGAACCGCTCGCGGCGGCGAGCCACACCGCTGAACGTTCGTCGTGGTCGTTGCGGTCGTTGAGGTCGTGGTTGCCCGAACTCGCGACGACATGGGTCTTCGCCGCGATGCGGGACAGGTACTCGAGCACCACCGCGATCTGCGCGTCGGGTTCGACGATCGACGCGATGTCGAGGTGATCGCCGGCAACGACGACGAGCTCGAAGTCGCCCGCGACCGATACCACCCAGTCGAGCTGTTTCAGGGTGTAGTGCAGGTCGGATACGAGCAGGATCTGCATGAGAGGTCGATCGTACCGACGATGGGCTGTCAGTAGAGCCAGTCGCTCGTTTCGATGCCCAGGACGTCGCGCACCCGGTCGGCGGCAACACGCGCGAAGTCGTGCGGCCATTCCAAACCGAAGTCAGGGTAGAGCGGCCGGGCCCGGCTCATGAGCAGTTCGGAGAGCCCGAGCCCGAAGGCGATGAGGTCCTCGCGCGTCGCGCGCACGGGTGGGAGCGCGGCAACGGCGGCGAGTTGCTCGTCGGTGTAGGTCCGGCTCCAATGCTTGCGCGGCGCGGGCGCGTCGAGTTCGGCGAGGAACACCGTCGTCAACAATCCCAGGAGGTGCGGGACACCTGTCATGTGCCGGAGGTGCTCGCCCCGTTGCACGAGGCTGATGAACGGACCGGCGATCCCGCGCAAGTGTTCGGCGACGGCGTATTCGAGTGCGAGCGAGACGTCGGTGAACCGGACTCCCGACAACGCCCCGACGACGTACTCCGCCGGTTGTGTGAAATCGATCGCCTGGCCCCGACCGACGAGGATGTCGAGTGTCAGCCCGTCGGCGGTGACGACGTTGACGATGAACGGCACGATCGGCGTGCGGGCGAAGACGGTCGGCGCGATCTCCGCGAGCCACACCGGCCAGTCGGCGAGGAATTCGTCGTAGCGCTCGGCGTCGGCGACGATCTGGATGTCGAGGT
>JAWXCJ010000032.1:0-24065 GCA_034408875.1 Actinomycetota bacterium | reverse complement strand
CAGCGACAAGCGCGGCGGCGCCAACGGCGCGCGCATCCGCCTTGCGCCGCAACCGGACTGGGACGCCAACGACCCGGCCGAACTGGCGACGACGCTCGCGATGTTGGAGCAGATCCAGAAAGACTTCAACAGCTCCCAGAATGGTGCGAAGTTGGTTTCCCTCGCCGACCTGATCGTCCTCGGCGGGTGCGCCGCGGTCGAGCAGGCCGCGACGAATGCCGGGCACGACGTCGTCGTGCCGTTCTCGCCGGGACGCACGGACGCGACGCAGGAGCAGACCGACGTCGACGCGTTCGCGGTGCTCGAACCGACCGCCGACGGGTTCCGCAACTACTTCCGAGCCGGTGACAAGCGGCGGCCGGAGGAACTGCTCGTCGATCGGGCGAGCCTGCTGGGGCTGAGTGCACCGGAGATGACCGTGCTCGTCGGTGGCCTGCGAGTCCTTGGCGCGAACGCCGGGCGGGCCGTTCACGGTGTCTTCACCGGGCGGCCCGAGACGCTGACCAACGACTTCTTCGTGAACCTGCTCGACATGCGCACGGAGTGGCGGGTTTCCTCCACCGAGCACGTGTACGAGGGCCGCGATCGCGAAACCGGCGAGGTGAAGTGGACCGGCACCGCCGTCGACCTCGTCTTCGGTTCGAACTCGCAGCTCCGAGCGATCGCCGAGGTCTACGGAAGCGAGGACGCGCAGCAGAAGTTCGTGCACGACTTCGCGGCCGCCTGGGACAAGGTCATGAACCTCGACCGCTTCGACCGGGCCTAACCCCGGCCCCAATCTCGTTCTGGTTACTAGAACAGGGCGCCCGGCGGCCCAGTTGAGTGACCAGAAGCAAAGATGCCCGCTGTCCTCGGCCGGCGCGCGGACTCGAGCTGACCGCGTAGGCGCGGGGCGTCCTGGGGTGTCAGCGGAGTACACACGCTCCGACCTGTGGGTTTCACCCATGCTCCATTCGCTCGCCCGTCTCGCCGCCGCGGTGGGCCCAGCGTCTTGGTATCGCCTGACGAACGCAGGTGCTACCGCGGGTCCCGACCGTGACTGAACAACTCGTCGAGGTGGCGCGTGATCGGCCAGGCACCGTCGGTCGTGTTCGAGATGACGGTGTGGGTGAGCGCGGCGGCGGGGTCGTGCACCGATCGGAACGACACGCCCGCGTCGCAGCCTTCGAGCATCACGACGTCTTGCGTCGCGTGCAGCCAAAAGCCGAGCCCGTAGCGCATTTTCACCGACGGTACGTCGCTGCGAGGCCTCAGCATCTCCGAGACCCACTCGTGGGTCACGATCCGGCCCGCGATGAACGCGCGCCACAACGCGGCGATGTCGGCGGCCGTGGAGAAGATTCCTCCGTCGCCACTGCCCACCACTGCGAGGCGCGACTCGTTGGTGTGTGACCCGTCGTCGACGTAGCCGGTCGCGGCGCGGGCGGGGAGCGCGTCGAGGCGAAGGAACGCGGTGGCGCCCATTCCCGCGGGCGTACACACCCGGTCGCGGACCAGGTCGGCGAATGGTCTTCGCGCGGCCCGCTCGGCGATGAGTGCGAGTACGACATAGCCGCTGTTGCAGTATGCGAATCGCTCGTCGGGAACGAACTTGGGCGGGTACCCGTCGAGTGCGGCGAGGTACGCCTCGGTCGACGTGAGGTTGGCGGCCGGGACGGGAAGTTCGTAGGTGTCGACGTCGAGGCCGGCGTCCTCGTCGGCGTAGTCGCCGATCCCCGAGCGATGCGCCAGCAGGTGCTCGACCGTGACGTCGTCGCCGACGAGCGGGAGGTCGTCGCCGAGGAGCGAGCGCGCCGGGGTTGCGAGGTCGAGGGTGCTATCCGCGATCAGGCTGACGACGGCGAGTGCAGTCAGCCCCTTCGTCCCGCTCGCGAGGGCGAACTGGGTGTCGACCGAGTTGGGAACCTCGCGCGCGCGGTGGGCGAGCCCGTAGGCCGCGTCCACCTCTGTTTCGTCTGTTTCGTCACCACGGTCGACGCGCACGACTCCCGAGAACCCGGATGCGCGGGCGATCGCATCGACGGAACTCGCGATGTTCGCCAGGACAGTGAGGCTAGGCGGTCTCGTCCGATCCGTCGCAGCCCGTGAGCCCGAGCTCGCCCGACTTCGCGTTGGGCGGTCTGGTCGAGCGGATGATGATGTCACCGCCGGCGTTGCGGATGTTGGCGAGTCGCGGGGTTGGACGCCCGAAGATCGCGATCGACGTCCGCGCCTACGTCGGCGACCGCCGCCAGGCGCGAGCGATACGCACGATCTTCTCCACGTCGCTTCGGAACCTCCGCGATCTCTACACACCAACCAAGGAGGCGCTCGATGCCCTCGACATCCCGGTCTTCGTGGCGTGGGGCGACCATGACCCCTTCTTGCCTGTCGCCGAAGGGCGGCGCATTGCCGACGCCGTGGCCGGCTCGACATTCACGGTGTTCGACGGGGCCGGGCACTTCCTTCCCGACGAGCGCCCGGACCGCCTCGTCGAACTCATCGTGAAGTCAGACCTCGGGATGCGACGCTGACATGCCGAATGATGAGATCGTGAACGTCCGCTACATGGTCGACGATGTCGACGAGGCGATCACCTTCTACAGCACGCTGCTCGGCTTCGAGCTCTTGACGAGCGTCGCCAACGGCGACGAGGCGCATGCCCTCAGCGCGACAGTCAGAACCCCTTTGCCACCTACGTTGACGCCAGCCCGGTCTGGAGCGCGGCGCGGGGGCGACATCGCCCGAAGCATTCACCCTCGGGATGGGGTTGGGACGAGAGCGTGCTAGTCGCCGAACGCGGCGCGGAGTTCTGTCTCGTCGAACGCGGGCGCCATTTCCGCGATGTCGCGCTCGAGCAGGCCGACGCTCGCGGCGACGGTGCGCCAGTTACTGACCGATGTCGCGACGTCGGTGAGGATCGCTTGGGCTTGCGCGTCGTCGAGGCGGAAGTACCTCGCGACGCTTCGGACGTTCGCGACGGTAGCTGCGGGATCTGATTCGTCGATCGCCAGACTCAGTTCCCGCGGCGGCTCTGGGTTGGGGTTGACGTCGAAGGCCGGTGACAGCACCCATTGGCCCGCGTGGCGGTGCAAGAACGCGTGGTTGCGGAGGTGGTCGTCGGTGTTCGAGATCAGCACGTGGAATGCGATGCGACGCCACAGCTGGTGCAGGTCCGCGGTCGCCTGCGGCGACACGGCCGTGACGACGTCGGCGATCTCCAAGTACGAATGGTCTTCGCTGTCGGCGGTCTCGAGCATCGTCATCGCGCTCGCGTAACCGATGCGACGTTCGCCGTCGCGGTCGAAGCGGTCGACGACATGGACATGCCGTCGGTTGATGTGCAGCAGCTCCGACCGAGGCACGGCGATGCCGGCTGCCGCGGCGAGATCGTGGGCGACCTTCTCCCACGCCGGCACGTTCCACGTGTCGGCACTCGCGCTCGGGAACTTCGCGATGGCGACGCGTCCGTCGGCGGTGAGCACGTGTGCCTTCGGGCGTGCGCCGCCGAGTGAACTACCGGCGCAGACGAGGCGCCGGAGCTCGTCGTCATCGGCCGTGTCCCGATCGGCGCGGTCGGCGAGGCTGAGCAATTCGCCGAGCTGGGTCAGAGCGGGAACGCCGAAGTCGCCGTCGGCCGAGAATGGCGCGTTCGGTCCGGTCCTGAACCGGAGGGCTCCTTGGCGCAGATCGTCGCGGGCGCCGAGGAGATAGTCGACCGCGCCGAGTTGGCGGGGTGTGCTGCCGGCTTCCTTCGCCCGGCGTCGCTCGACTCGTTGGATGAGCGTGCGACCCCAACGATCGGGCGCGCAGTCGGCGAACGCGCCGAACAGCGGTTGGTCGGGCCGGGTTTGGTGCCGGCCGAGGTCGAGCGTGAGCGCGGGTTCGAGTGCATACGCCCCCGCGGACGCGACGTAGTCGGCGTCGTAGACGAACGTTGCGGCCTCGGTACCGCGTCGGCGATGCGCGTAGAGCGTCCCCGCGCGAACCGTCGCTCCGTCGATGTCGACGTGAACTTCGATCGGGTCGCTCACGGTGACTCCTGGCGCCGATGACGCACCCGCGTCGGCAGCGCCTCGTCGGCGCGGAGGCGACCGACATCGCTGGAGTAGGGGTCGAGCGCGGCAGTGATCACGTCGAGGATGCCCAACGCTC
This sequence comes from Actinomycetota bacterium, assembly GCA_034408875.1. Taxonomy (GTDB): domain Bacteria; phylum Actinomycetota; class Acidimicrobiia; order IMCC26256; family PALSA-610; genus JANNHK01. The sequence goes on along the minus strand of JAWXCJ010000032.1, from coordinate 19,931 downwards.
GAGCAACGCGCAGCAGCGTTTCGACGTTGACCTTGCCGCCGCCCTCGAGGAGGCGGACGGTCTTCTCGTTGACGCCGGCGCGGTCGGCGACTTGGACGACGGTGAGTTGGCGGAGCTTGCGCCACGTCGCGCAGTGCTCACCGATGCGGCGCACGGCGTTGCGCACGGGGATGGGCGTCGGTGGGGCCGATGGCCGAGACATGAGAACTCTAATCGGTATTATTTCACCGCTTATCAGGGATAGTCGGTATTATAACACCGTTAATCGGGTCGTTCATGGTCGCCGGTGGCGCACGACCAGCCCGGGTCACGATGTCGCATTGCAGCCAGAGTTGAGCCCGATCCGCGCCGCGGCCGATCTGTGGCACATTCTCCCGATCGCCACTACACCCGGACCACCGACGATGGCCACGGCCGAACGGCAGCCGGTGGCCCGGCCCTACCGGGGCGACGCCAAGAACGTCGTCGTCATCGTGATGGACGATCTCGGCTTCGCCCACCTCGGCAGCTACGGGTCGGACCTCGACACCCCGGCGCTCGATCGGCTGGCGGCGCGTGGGGTGCGCCTCACCAACTTTCACACCACCGCCATCTGCTCACCGACGAGGGCGTGCCTGCTGACCGGACGCAACCACCACCGGGTGGGGATGGGCATGCTCCCCGACCTCCCGGCCAACTTCCCCGGCTACACGGGCGAGTTCCCCGACGAGGCGGGGACGCTGGCTCAGATCCTCCGGGCCGAGGGCTACGCCACGATGTGCATCGGCAAGTGGCACCTCGTCCCCCGTGACCAGCGAGCGATCGGTCCGTTCGACATGTGGCCCAGCGGGCTCGGCTTCGACCGCTACTACGGCTTCCTCAACGGGGAGACGAACCAGTGGACCCCGAACCTTGTCCGCGACCACACCCACCTCGAACCGCCGGCCACCCCGGAGGAGGGCTACCACCTCGACGCCGATCTGGCGGATCAGGCCATCGCCGCGCTCCGCGAGCTGCGAGCGGCCTCCGCCGACCGACCCTTCCTCCTCTGGTACGCGACGGCTGCGCCGCACGCACCGCACCAGGCGCCTCCCGAGTGGATCGAGGCGTACGCCGGCCGCTTCGACGCCGGCTGGGACGCCTGGCGGGCTGCCACCCTCGAGCGTCAGAAGGACCTCGGCGTGGTGCCGGCCGAGACGGTGCTGTCGGACCGGCCCGAGTGGGTCGAACCGTGGGATCAGATCGACGAACCCCGCCGACGGCTCTACGCCCGGATGATGGAGGTCTGTGCCGGCTTCATCAGCCACGCCGACCACCAGATCGGCCGGGTCCTCGACCACCTCGAGGCCACGGGCGAGCTCGACGACACCGTCGTCGTGCTGGTGTCCGACAACGGAGCCTCGGCCGAAGGGGGTCCGCACGGCAGCTACAACCAGCTCGGCCACTACATCTCCGACGAGGCCGACGACATCGACGACGAGCTCGCCCACATCGACGACCTCGGCGGGTTCCGCTCCAGCGGCCACTACCCGTGGGGCTGGGCGCTCGCCGGCAACACTCCGCTGCGACGCTGGAAGCGCTACACGTTCGAAGGCGGCGTTCGTGATCCATTCGTCATCGCCGCGCCGGGGCTGGACGCCGGTGCGCTCCGCCACCAGTACGCCCACGCCGTCGACGTCCTCCCCACGGTGCTCGACCTGCTCGGCATCGACGTCCCCTCGACCGTGGAGGGGATCGACCAGATGAGCCTCGACGGGGTCAGTCTCCTCCCCGTGATCCGGGACGCCCGCGCACCCGAGGTGCGTACCACCCAGTACTACGAGTGCTGGGGGAGCCGGGCGATCTACCACGACGGCTGGAAGGCGGTGACCGACCACGTCAACCAGCTCACCGTGAACGAGCGGAACCTCATCATCGGGTCGCACGACTTCGCCGACGATCGATGGGCGCTGTTCGACACCCGGGCCGACTTCAACGAGCGGAACGACCTCGCCGACCAGGAACCCGAGCGGCTGGCCGAGCTCGTGCAGCGCTGGACCGAGCTGGCCGAGGCCAACCAGGTCTTCCCGCTCGACGACAGTGCCCGCGCCCGCGTCATGCACCTGCGCCTGCCGTGGCTGATGAGCCCGCCGGAACCCTCCTACCGGCCCGGCGACAAGATCCACGAGGTGACAGGCCCGCTCCTGGCCGGCGGCTACCGGGTCACCGCTTCGTTCGCGGAGGGCGTGGGCGCCGGCGCGACCGGGGTGCTCTGCGAGCAGGGCGACTGGATCGCGGGTTGGGCCCTCTACCTCGCCGACGGGTGGCTGTGCTGGGCCCTGGCGGGGAAGGGTGGCGCCCACATCGTCCGAGCCGAGGTGCCCGTGTCGGCGCAGGTCCTGGCCGCCGACTGCCAGGTTGGGGAGGACACGTTGGAGGTCTCGTTGACGGCCGATGGCACGTTGATCGGTCGGCAATCGCTCGCCGCGGGCATCCCGTTGGCGTGGGCTCCCGACGGCGCCTTCCTGACCATCGGCTACGGACGCCCGTTCCCGGTGGTCGACGAGTACCGACCACCCGCGCCGGCACCACGATCGTTGGTGGAGGTCCGGTTCGCGACCGGAGCACCACCAACGATCGACATGGACGCCGAGCTGGCCCGGCTGCTCCGCCACCAGTGAGCCGCGTCCCATGAGCGCGATCTTCCCCACCAGCGAGCACGATGTGACCGCCGCGCTGTTGACCGAGATCCTCGCCGTCCGCCACGCCGGGACCATGGTCGACCGGGTCGAGGTCGTGGCGGTGAAGCGCTGTGGCGAGGGCATCGCCTCCACCGCTGACCGCATGACCCTCGTGCTCGACTACGGCGACAACCCCGGCGGCCTGCCCGCCCAGATGCTGTGCAAGACGATGCTGGCGTCGCCCCGGGCACCGGCCGAGATGTTCGAGACCGAGGTCCGCTTCTACGACGAGATCCGTCCGACGCTCGACATCGAGACGCCGAAATGCTTCGGCACTGGGTTCGAGCCGGCGTCGGGACAGTTCGGGCTCCTGCTCGAGGACCTCTCCCTGCGGGGTGCCCGCTTCCCTGACACCACCCAGGCGGTCGCCGTCGACGAGGTCGCCGCCCTGCTCTCCCAGCTCGCCCGCCTCCACGCCCGGTTCTGGCGCTCGCCTCGGTTCGCCGCCGACCTCTCGTGGGTGGCGACGCCGTTCGTCGGCGGCATGGCCCCGCTGCTCGACGACATCGGGCACGCCTTGATCGCCGACCAGCTGGCCCGACATCCGTTCAAGGTGGACCTGCTCGCTCCGCTCGGGCTCGGATTCGACGAGCTGTGGTCGGTGCTCCAGCGGTCCCGCGCCGTCCTCGCCGCGGCGCCGGTCACGTTGCTCCACGGCGACACCCACCTGGGCAACACCTACCTGCTCCCCGACGGTGGCGGGCTCCTCGACTGGCAGCTGCAGGTCAGGGGCTGCTGGGCGCACGATGTCGTCTACCTCCTCTCGACGGCGCTCCCGCCTGAGGTGCGGCGCCGGCACGGACCGGCGCTCGTCGCCGGCTACGTCGACGAGCTCGCCCGCATGGGCGTCGCGGACGCCCCGGCTGCCGACGAGGCCTGGGAGTGGTGCCGCCGAGCAGTGATCTGGGGGCTCGTGATCGGGTGGCTCATCTGCCCGCCGGCCAACTACGGGATGGACATCACGACCGCGAACATCGAGCGCATGGTCGCCGCGGTCGCGGATCTCGATGCCGTCGCGGCCGTCGAGGCCGGCCCGCCGATCTGATGGGTGAGATGGAGGAGACAGATGGAGGAAACATGAGCGAACGACCGACGTCGTCCGACGGGGTGGTTCCCGATGCCGGTCGCGTCGCCGACCGGATGGCCATCGAGGACCTGGTCACGGCCTACGCCTATGCGGTCGACGATCGTGACTGGGTTCGGTGGGAGGGGCTGTTCCTTCCCGACGGCCACGTCGACTACACCGCCGCCGGGGGGATCGCCGGGACACCGGCCGAGGTGGCGGCCTGGATGCCGGACGCCCTGGCGGTGTTCACGTTCTGCCTGCACACGACGTCGACGCACGAGATCCGGTTCGTCTCCGACGACGAGGCCACCGGACGGGTGCACGTCTTCAACCGCAACGGTGTGGAGTGGGAGGGCGAGGCCGAGATCCTCGATGTGGGGGCCGTCTACGAAGACGTCTACTGCCGGGTCGAGACCGGGTGGCGCATCGCCCGACGGATCGAACGGATCACATACATGATCGGTGGGAAGTTCGCCGACGTCGTCCGTGCCGGCCTTCCACCGGCGGATGGGTAGTCCTCGCCGAACCGCGCCTGGCCTTGTCGGCCGCGGGGCGGGCCGGGGGCCGTGGAATACTCGCTCGGTGGGCGTGTCCTCTTTGCCGCAGACCTACGAGGAGTGCCGCGCGCGCTTCCGGCGTGCCGGCGCCGACGCCGGCCTCGAGGTCGAGGCACTTCGGCTCGACGCTCGTGGCCCCGACGACCTGGAGCTGTCGATCGACGCGGTGACGATCGGCGCCGCGCGACCCGAACGGGCGCTGGTGGTGCTGTCGGGCGTGCACGGGGTCGAGGGGTTCGTCGGCTCGGCCGCGCAGATCGACCTGTTGGGGCGCGTGGACCCGACGGGCTGGCCGACCGATGTCGGGGTGGTGGTGGTGCACGCGGTCAACCCGTGGGGGATGGCGTGGGGGCGCCGACAGAACGAAGCGAACGTCGATCTCAACCGCAACTGGCGGCGCGACGAGAACGAGGCGGTCCCCAACGACGCCTACGACGAGCTGCATTCCTTGGCTTGTCCGGACACCGACGAGCTGCCGCCGGTGGACGAGCTGTTGGCCACCGCCCGCGCGTTTGTGGCGGAACGGGGCCTTGCTTGGGTGCGCGACGCCATCACCGTGGGGCAGTACCGCCACCGCGACGGGCTCCACTTCGGCGGCGACCGCACCGAGCAGTCGAATCGGCTCCTCGAAGCGCTGATCGGCGAACGGCTGAGCGGCGCGCGGCGGGTGTTCACCGTCGACCTGCACACCGGCCACGGTCCGTGCGGCGAGCTGACGGCGTTGTGCGACCAGCCGCCCGGCTCGGATCAGGAGCAGTTCCTGCGATCGATCTTCGGTCGGGTCGAGGCCACAACCGCCAACCCCGAGGCCACGACCGGGCCGAAGTCAGGCCAGATCGCCAACGGTTTCGGCGCGGTGCTCCCCGCGGCCGCGTGCTTCGCCACATGCCTCGAGGTCGGCACCGTCGACGACCTCACCCAGCTCGGCGCCACCTACCAGGAGCAGTGGGTGCATCGCCGCGGCGACCGCGACAACCCCCGCCACGCCGAGGCGGTGTGGGCCTACCGGCGGTGCTTCACCCCGGAGGATCCGGCGTGGGCCGACACCGCGGCCGGCGGCCTACGGGTCGCGCTCGTTCGGTCGCTCGCCGCCGTGATCGCCTGGGGCTGAGGGCCGGACTCGCCTACGCTCCCGGCCGTGCCATTGCCCGACGTGGGCCAGACGCCCGAAGACATCCTTGATGCGCTGCAGTCGATGCGCGCCCACGACGTCCGCTGGCAGGATGGCCGAACCTTCGGGATGGTCTACGACGCCGGTCCCGTGGCCCACGCGCTCCTCGAGCGGGTGGCCGCTGCGTTCCTCCACGACAACGCCCTCAACACATTGGCGTTCCCGAGCCTGGGGCGGATCCAGTCTGACGTGGTGGGCATCACCGCCGATCTGCTCCACGGTTCCGAGGCGGCGGGGTTCATGACCTCGGGCGGCACCGAGAGCATCCTCTGCGCCGTCAAGGCGGCCCGGGAACGAGGCCGCGAGGAACGCGGGATCACCGCGCCCGAGATGGTCCTGCCGATCAGCGCCCACGCCGCGTTCCACAAGGCCGCGCATTACTTCGGCATCCACGTGCACAAAGTGCCCGTCGACGCCGACTGGCGCGCCGACGTCACGGCTGCCGCTGACCTCGTCAACGACAACACCGTCCTCGTCGTCGGCTCCGCCCCCCAGTACCCGCAAGGCGTCGTGGACCCGATTCCCGAGCTCGCCGCCCTCGCCGTCGCGGTGGGGGCGAGCTTTCACACCGACGCGTGCATGGGCGGTTTCGTGCTGCCGTTCATGGAGCAGCTTGGCTACCCGGTGCGTCCGTGGGACTTCCGGGTCGACGGGGTAACCACGATCTCCGCCGACATCCACAAGCTCGGTTACGCCCCCAAGGGCGCCTCGGTGATCTTGCACCGCACCAAAGCGTTGCGCCGATACCAGACGTTCGTGTTCGACGATTGGCTCGGCGGGTTCTACGCCTCCCCCGGCATGCAGGGCACCCGGCCGGCACTGCCGATGGCCTGCGCGTGGGCGATCCTGCATCACCTCGGCACCGACGGCTATCAGCGCCTCACCCGGCTCACCCTCGATACCCGCGACCGAATGGTGAGCGGCATTCGATCCATTCCCGGCTTGGCGGTGCTGGGCGAACCCGAGGCTCACCTCGTCGCCATGACCGCCGCGACCGGGTTCGAGGACGACCTCGACGTCTTCGCGCTCGGCGACGCCCTCCAGGCCAAGGGTTGGTTCCACGACCGCCAGAAGCCTCCGGACTCGTTGCATTCCACGGTAAGTGCCGGCAACGCCCCGGTGATCGAGGAGTACCTCGCCGACCTTCGCGACTGCGTCGCGGCCGTCGGGGGCACCCGCCTCACCGACCGCAACACCAACTACGCCACCCTCGAATGAAGCCCTGACGCGACCCCTCCCGGACGGGCTCGCGTGTCATCGAAGGTGAACGCCGGGCCCGCACGCGGTTCGGCGCGCGGCATCGACGGCCGTGGAGAAGATTCCTCCGTCGCCACTGCCCACCACTGCGAGGCGCGACTCGTTGGAGTGCCGTCAGCCCCTTCGTCCCGCTCGCGAGGGCGAACTGGGTGTCGACGATACTTGCAGGGACTCGACGAGGAGGCCGCGCGCTGATGACCTTCACCTGGATGGGCGATACCCGGCCGTTCTCCGACGAGCAGGGAAACCTGCCCGCGCGGTTCGTGATCGAGCAGGTCGACGACAACGGGTTCCGGCTGCGCGCGTCGTTTGCCTACCGGCCCGTCGACGGGGAAGCGGTCGCAGTGTCCGACGACGCACTCGGTGTCACCGACTTCGCGTCGATCCCGTCGTACATGACGTGGTTCGTCAACCGCACCGGGCGCCACACACCCGCCGCGCTCCTGCACGACCAACTCGTCCGCGCCGACACCGCGACCCCCGACCGAGTGAACGCGGACCGCACCTTTCTGACCGCGATGGACGCGCTCGGTGTTCCCCCGGTGCGGGGCCGCGTGATGTGGAGTGCAACCGCACTGGCCACGCGTGTGAGCGCACGGCCGTGGGGATTGATCTGCATCATCGTGTGGGCGTTGTGCGCGTTCGCGGGAACGTGGGTGGTCGTCGACGGCATCACGAACCAGAACTGGGGCCAGGTCGCCGTCGCGCTGCTGGGCCCACTTGTGACGTGTCCGTTGTGGGGCCGCCAGTACTGGGCCGGGCTCGTCGCGGGCTACGCGCTGTGGGGCGTTGCCGTACCCGCGCTCACCGCAATCGGCGCCTACTACCTGATCTATTGGCCGATCGAGCAGATTGTGCGACTCGGCCGCAAACTCATCCCCGCCAACCGGCACGAGCAACTCCCCGGACCGAGCACGTACAAAGCCGCGTAGCCGCCGGCAAGGAGGACTCATCGTCGAACTGATGTCTAGATAACGAGACATTCATGCTTGTCTTAATATCCCGACATAGATATGATGTCGGGAAATGGAGACATCACCGCACAATGAGAAGCCGTTCCGGGTGTACACACCGGCGTCGCTGGGCGCCGCGATCAGGCACTACCGGCATGAGGCCGGACTCTCTCAGGCCGAGCTGGCCGAGCAGGCCGGCCTCCACCGCAGCTACTTGTCGGCGCTGGAGCAGGGGCGGGAGACCGAGCAGCTGAGGCGCATCCTGCGCGTGCTCTCGCAGCTTGGTGTGCGCATGTCGCTCGAGCGGGCCGACTGGTAGTGGCCGATGACCTCGCAGTTTGGCTGAACGGGCTTCGCGTCGCGGTTATCACGCGAGAACGAAGTCGGCTGCGCATGACGTACACCCACGAAGCGCTCGAACGCTACGACCTCGGCACGCCGGTGTTGTCGTTGTCGCTGCCGCTGACCGCGGAGCCGTATCCGCAAGGTGTCCTGCGCGCGTTCCTTGACGGGCTCCTCCCGGAAGGAGAGCCCCGCAGGATCATCGCGAGAGATTTCGGCGTTCGCGACAGCGACACGTTCGGGCTCATCCGCGAGCTCGGACGAGACTGCGCGGGCGCATTGATCGTCCAGCTCGCCGACGAGCCCGAGCCCGTGCGCGCCACGACGCGCACCGCTGATCCTTTGCACGACAAGGAGCTGGACGAGCTCGTTGTGAACCTGCGCAGCGCGCCGTTGGGCGCAGGAGCACGCGTGCGGATCTCGCTCGCGGGCGTGCAGGAGAAACTGCTCCTGACGCGGATGCCGGATGGCGCGTGGGGCCGTCCGGTCGACGGCACGCCGTCGACGCACATACTCAAGCCCGAGATCGCCGCTTACCCGATGACGGTTGAAAACGAGTCGTTCTGCATGCGTTTCGCCAAGCACCTGGGCCTCGACGTTGCGTCGGTAGACACGACCGACATTGCCGGGCGGAAGCTGATCGTCATCGAGAGGTACGACCGCATCGTCCACGACGACGGATCCGTCGAGCGACTGCACCAGGAGGATTTCTGCCAGGCGACCGGGACGCCGCCCGACCAGAAGTACGAAGACGATGGCGGTCCGTCACTCCGCACGGTTGCGAACATCCTCCAAAGCGCAGCACGAGCCGATGCGGTCGAGGCGTTGCTCCGCGCGGTCATGGTGAACGTGCTCATCGGCAACGGCGATGCGCACGCCAAGAACTTCTCGCTGCTGCACCAGCCTTCGGGCGCGTTGCACCTCGCACCGTTGTACGACCTCGTGTCGTCGCTGTTCTATGGCGACGACCGGCTCGCGATGCACATTGACAACGTTCGCCGCAGCAATCGTGTGACGGCCGACCGGATCGTCAACGAGGCCGCCGGCTGGGGCTTGTCGCGCCGACGCGCCAGGGGCATCGTCGAGGACGTCATCGCGCGCAGCCCAGCGGCGATCGCCGCCGCACGCGAGGAGACCGAAGGGCTCCCCGCGGACATCCCCGGGCTTGTCGAACAGCAACTCGCACGCCTCCGCGGAGCCGTGTAGCGGAGCGCGTGCGCTACCCGAAGTCGCAGGTCCAAATCCTGCCCCCGCTTATGCCGCGCCGAATGCGACGACGACCTGGTGCGTGCCGGTGAACCCGACGCTGCGCAAGGTACGGACCCGATGTTTCGACGCCGTTTCGACGCAATGAACGGTCGCCCCAGCCGAGGGGCGGAACATTCTTCTACCGAAACGCTCAGCCTCCTGCCCGCCCCTCCGATCAGGAGGTTGCAGGTTGGTTGTACTCATTCTGCGGGGGCTGAGTGAGGGGGGCAGGCAGGATGGATGTCCGGTTTCGGCGTTGCGCCGCGCGCATTGTGCTCGTGGGTCTGGTCGTCGCAGCGGCCGCACCGCTGACGACGCCGACCGCGGCGTTGGCGACGCCTTCGGGTCTCGACCCGGGGCTGCCGACGCGTGGTTCGGCAATGGTTCCGGTCGTCGTCGCCGGCGTGACCGCGACCGCTGCGGTCGACGACGCCGTCCGTCAGGCCGGTGGGACCGTCACCGCGCCGCTCCCCGTCGTCGACGGCGTCGCCGCGACCGTTCCCGCATCGCGGCTGGCGGATCTCGCAGCCGCGCCCGGCGTACGGGCGGTAACCGCGGACCGCGCTGCGTCGTTCGCCGACAACACCTTCGACCCCGAGACCGTCGCATCCCCCTTCGTGCGCAGCACGACGGCGTCGAGCGCGTGGTCGACCGGAAATTACGGCGCCGGCATCGGCGTTGCGGTGCTCGACACCGGCGTCTCGCCCATGCCCGATCTCGCGGGCCGCCTCGTGCACGGACCCGACTTCTCGGGCGAGGGCACGGTTGTCGACACCTTCGGGCACGGAACCGTGATGGCCTCCCTCGTCGCGGGGAACGGCGCCGACTCGGCGGCGCGCGAAGGCGGCGCCATTGCCGGTGTCGCGCCGGCTGCGCACATCGTGGCCGTCAAGGTCGCGGGCGCGAATGGCGCGACCGACGTGTCGACGATCCTCGAAGCCATGCACTGGATCGCGACGTACCGCGACCAGTTCAACATCCGAGTCGTCAACCTGGCGTGGGGTGTCCCGTCGACTCAGTCCGTTGCGCTCGACCCCCTCAACTACGCGGTCGAACGCCTGTGGGACCTCGGCATCGTGGTTGTCGTCGCGGCCGGTAACAGTGGGCCGCAGTTCGGTACCGTGACGAAGCCCGGCGACGATCCCGTTGTCCTCACGGTCGGTGCCTACAACGACCGCGGCGACGCGAGCCCCGGCAACGACAACATTCCCCAGTGGACGTCGCGCGGCCCGACGCAAGAAGGTGTGGCCAAGCCCGACGTCGTCGCTCCGGGCCGGACGATCCTTGCGGGCCGTTCGTACGGTTCCGCCGTCGAGCACGCCAACCCCAAGGCATTGGTGATGCCGAGTTACATCCGCGGGTCGGGGACGTCGCAAGCGAGCGCGGTGACCTCCGGCGTCGTCGCCTTGTTGCTCGCAGCTCGACCCGAACTCACTCCCGACCAAGTGAAGGCCGCGATCAAGTCGACCGCCCATCGCATGCCGAACGCGAACCCCAACGCGCAAGGTGTCGGGCGCGTCGACCTCGCCGCCGCGCTCATAGCCCAACCGACGAACGAGGTGCAGCCGCGCCCCGCGACCGGGCTCGGGTCGATCGAGGCGAGCCGCGGCGGCGGGCACGTCGTCGCCGACTGCAACGGCGTCGCGACCGACATCGTCGGCGAGATCGACGTGCGCTGCGAAGCGTGGGACCCGCAGATGTGGACGACGTCGCAGTGGACCGGCGACGACTGGACGGGCGTCTCGTGGAAGGACGTCGATTGGTCAAACGCAACCTGGGACGGCGTGAGTTGGAAGGACGGCACCTGGACCGGCGTGTCCTGGAAGGACACGAACTGGACCGGCGTGTCGTGGAAGGAATGGAACTGGACCAACGGCCGGTGGGTGGCGTTCGAATACGAAGGCGACTTCCTCACCGCGTTCTGGGGCAAGAAGCCCGCGCCCGGCAACAAGATCCGCGGCGAGGTGTACACGCCTCCACCCGAACTGCCGGCGCCTGAAGCGGCCGTGCCTGACGCGGAGGCCCAGCCGTGAGCCGCGCCCGGATTCGCCTCACGCTGCTCGTGTGGGGCGTCGCGCTCGCGGCGGGGGTCGCGCTCGGCGTTGCGATCGCGCACGTCGCGGCGACGCCCGACGTACTCGACGGCGCGTTCGTCGCACTGTTGCTCGCGACGCTGTGCACCGAAATGTTGACGGTAGATCTACGAGTCGGCCGCCACGTCGAGTCGTACACGTGGGCCGAAGTCACCCTCGTACTCGGGCTCGCCCTTCTCGCTCCCGCGCCGCTCGTGCTGACATCGCTCGCGATAGGGGTCGTGTACATCGGCGCCCGGCGAGCCGCAATCAAGATCGTGTTCAACACGGCCTCGTATGTCGTCGGCGTCACGCTCGCGGTCGCCGCGACCCACGCGATCGGAACGCCGACATGGGAGGAGCCGGCTCGCTCCGCCCTCGCACTCGCCGTCGGCGCGATGGTGTTCTCGCTGTGGAACGGCCTGTCGGTGAGCGCCGCCATCGCCTTCGCGCAGGACGTGCCGGTCAGAACGGTCTACGCCAAGGGTTCGCGCCTGCGTCTCTTCGTCGGCGCGGGCAACGTCGCGATCGGCATGGTGCTGCTCATCGCCGCGCATGTCGACTCGATGGCGCTTCTCGCGTTGCCGCTGTACCTCGGCGTCGCCTACTTCGCATACCGCGCGTACTTGCGGACCGTGCAGGAGCGGATGATCTGGCGGCATCTCGAAGCGACCAGCCAGGAAGTCAACCGGCTCGACGAACGTGCGGTCGCGGGCGTCGCGCTCACGCGCGCGGCGCTGCTGTTCGAAGCGGACGAAGTCCGATTGGCGCTGTACTCGGCGCAGACGTCCGACGCGATGCGCGTCTTCACCGGGTCGCAGGGCGGCGTCGACACCGTGCGCCGAATCGCGCGGGCGCCCGTCGGGTCCGACCCGACGGCGTCCGACGGTGAGACATGGATCGGTGTCAACCTCGACGGTCTCGACGGTGAGATGGGCTGGCTACACGTCGGGTTTCACGGCCGGGTCAAGCTCACCGAACGCGAGCACCACTTGTTGCACACGTTTGGGAACACGATTGCGAGGAGTATCGAGAACGCGCGTCTCTACTCCGAGATGGCGCGCCACGCGGCGCGCAGCGAGACCGCCGCGCTGCACGACTCGCTCACCGGGCTCCCGAACCGCGCGTTCTTGCAGGAGCGGGCCCGTGAAGTCTTCGAAGCCGCGGATGGCCGTGGCCACTTCGCAGTGATCATGCTCGACCTCGACCGATTCAAAGACGTCAACGACGCGTTCGGTCACGCCGCGGGTGACACCGTTCTGTGCGAGGTGTCGAACCGGCTCCAGGCCGCGGTGCGGGCGAACGACACGGTCTGTCGTCTCGGCGGGGACGAGTTCGCGATACTCGCCACCGACAGCGCCCGCGCCATCGGGATCGCGCAGCGACTGCTGACGGTCGTCACCCAACCCATCGACATCGACGGCGTCGAGATCTCGGTCGGCGGAAGCATCGGATTCGCCTGTTACCCGGAGAACGGGACCGCGTTCGAGGAGTTGCTCCAGCGGGCCGATGTCGCGATGTACTCGGCGAAGGCGCGCCGCGGCCGCGTGCGCCGATACTCCGACGACCTCGACGGTGGGCTGCAGTCGAACAAGGATCGCCTCGGGCTGGTCGCCGAACTCCGAACCGCGCTCGACGAAGGCCAGTTCGAGTTGCACTTCCAACCCCAGTTCGAGCTCGAGTCCGGCCGGCCCGTCGGTGCGGAAGCACTCGTCCGCTGGCGCCACCCCACACGCGGTCTGCTCGAACCGCGCGAGTTCGTCGCGCTGGTCGAGACGTCGAACTTCATCCGCGCGTTCACGAGCATGGTGCTCGAACGAGCGCTCGCGGAGTGCTCGCGATGGCAGCGGCCCGGGCATCCACTGCACGTCGCCGTGAACATCTCGGCGCGCGACCTCGACGACGAAAGTCTCGCGAGCGCCGTCGGCGCGGCGCTGGCCCGCCACGACCTACCGCCCAGCTGCCTCGTGCTCGAGATCACCGAGACCGCGATCCTGGGCGACTTGGAGTTCGTCGAACGGCAGATGGCCCGCCTGGCGAGCCTCGGTGTGCGCCTCTCGATCGACGACTTCGGAACCGGAAACTCGAGTCTGTCGTTCCTCCAGCGCGTCATGGTCCACGAACTCAAGATCGACCGTTCGTTCGTGACGGGCGTTGCGACGAACGAGAACGACGCAACCATCACGCGTGCGACGATCGGCCTCGCCCACGGGCTCGGGCTCCGCACCGTCGCCGAAGGTGTCGAGGATCGGGGCGTCGCTCGCGAGCTGACCGCCCTCGGTTGCGACTACGCACAAGGGTTCTTGTGGAGCCGACCGCTCCCGGCGCCCGAGATCCGGGCGGCGCTCGGTGTCGTGGACGTCGACCTCGTCCCCGCCACCGACGGGGCTGCGACCGAGCCGGCCGTTTCGCGGTTCTGAACGGCCGGCAGCGACGCAACCCGAACGTTGGATGTAGCGGAGAGCGCTTGGATTCGATCGCCAGGCGCCGATGAGTTCACGAAATGGTGGCCCGTGCGCTCCGGCCTCTCGTCGCGTTGCTTGTCACCTCGGCAATCGCGGTCGGCTGCGGTGGTTCGTCGCGCACCGACGGCGCGGCAACTGACACCGAGGACGCGCCATCGACGCTCGACGCCGCGTCGGTTGTTCGCGACTTCGATCCTTCCGAACCCGGGGCGATCGCCGCGTTGAACGAGGTTGCGTTGGGCAGCGATGCCGTCTCCTCGCTGACGCCGCTGCTCGAGGACGACGATCCGATCACTCAGTGGGCGGCGCTCTATGTCGTCGCGATCCAAGTCACGGATCACGACGCGGGCGCAGCCTTGGTTCCATTGCTGGACGACGACGATCCGATCACACGCGTTGTCGCCGCCGCGAGCCTGAGCGGGCTCGGATACCCCGAGGCACTCCCGATCCTCGCGAGTGGATTGACCGAGTCCGCAACGCTCCCGTACCGCGATCCTCCCCGGCCCATCGCGGAACTCGCCCGAGAAGCGCTCGAGGCGTACACCGGCCGGCAGTTCGACGACGCGGATTCGTGGCAGTCATGGCTCGAGAAGGCAGCGCCGCTGGAGTGGGACGGGACGAGCTATGTCAGCGGGTAGTTGCCGCGCTCGACGCGCCGGTGTTGCTTGTGCAGTTGTCGTCGCTGCGCTTGGGTCGGTCGCGACCGCGGGCGCCGTCAACACCTTCGAGATCACCGAGCGAGCGATCACGATCACGGTGCCCGTCGATCTCGTCGGTGCGACATCGTCGCTCACGGCCGAGCGATTCGCTCGCCACGTCAACCGGTACTGGGGGAGTGGTTCGGATGGACTCCCGTTTTGCTACGGCGGCCGGACCGTCACGATCGTGCCCGACTTCCGTGTGGTTCCCAGCGGAGGTTCGGTTCGACCCAACGCGTCGCGCATCACCGTGGTGGAGATGCGACCCGGCGTCGACCTGATCTCCCATGTCGACTGGCCAAGCGCTCCCTTCAACCCAATGAGCCAGACCGCGACCGGGGCATGGGAAGCGGACGCGACCGGCGACGTCATCGCCCACGAGTTCGGCCACTTACTCGGCATCGACGACGAGTACCGAGAAAGCGACACGAATCACGACGGAATCCGTCAACCGAACGAGCCCACCGTCGTCTTGGCGCAATATCAAGGGCAGCAGTCGCTCATGGCAGAACTCGGCGGCCATGTCCGCCAGCGGCACATTGCCGCGGTGATGCAGCGGCACGGAATGCCGCAACCGGCGGCTCGCACGACCGGCTTTCCCGACGGTCGGTGGCACGGTACGGGCACGATCAGCGGATCGGCCGCCAACCAAGATCTCGGGCTTCGCCTGAGCAACGGCCAGTTCACCTTCGATCTCACGGTCGCCGACGGCGAGGCCTCCGGGCAACTCGATTGGAGCTACCAGGCGCGCGTCGACATCACGTCGACCGGGGTCGGCGGCTATCTCGACGGCGGCGTCAGCGGCTCTGCCGCGTTGAGCGGGGCGACCGACGGCGTGGTCGGCTCCGGTACCGCGACCCTCGCGGCTACGGCAGTCGTCGACGGCATCACCGTGCCCGTCGACACCGACCTCGAAGTGAATCTCTCCTTTACGGGCGCGCAGTCGGACGGCGAGACCGTCACCGGGGACATCCTGCTCCGCACCAGCGCGGAGGCACAGGCCGTCGGGTTCGCGAACGATCTCACCGGCCCGTTCGCCGCGACGCGCACCGGCGAGCGCACCTGCTCCTGAACCCGGCCCTCGGGTGGATTGAGACCGGGCTCGGCTCTCTTCGGGCAGACTGCGCACCTACGCGTCGACCAAGGGGTGCATCCGAATGGCATGGGATTTCTCGACGGACCCGGAGTTCCAGAAGAAGCTCGATTGGGTCGAAGAGTTCTGCCGCGAAGAGGTCGAGCCGCTCGAGTACATCTTTCCGTACGCCGTGCGGTCTCCCGACCCGAAGGTCAGGGCACTGGTCAAAGGACTGCAGGACCAGGTCAAGGACCAGGGTCTGTGGGCCATCTTCCTCGACGAGGATCTCGGCGGACCCGGCTACGGACAGCTCAAGCTCGGCCTGTTGAACGAGATCCTCGGGCGCTACCCGTCGGCGCCGCAGATGTTCGGGGCGGCCGCACCCGACACCGGCAACATGGAAATGCTCGCGGCGTACGGCACCGATGAGCAGAAGGAGCGCTGGCTCACGCCGATGCTCAACCAGGAGATGTGGTCGGCGTACTCGATGACCGAACCGCAGGGTGGCTCCGACCCCAACCTGTTCAGAACCCACGCCGAACGCGACGGCGAAGAGTGGGTCATCAACGGTGAGAAGTGGTTCACGAGCGCCGGACGCGTCGCCGACATCCTCTTCGTCATGTGCACGAACGGCATGTTCGTCGTGCCCCGCAAGACGCCCGGCGTCGAGATCCAACCCGAGCCCCGCAACCACAACCACATCATCTACAACGATGTCCGTATCCCGCTCGACCACCTGCTCGGCCCCGAAGACGGCGCCAAGGTCCTCGCGCAGCGCCGGCTCGGCGGCGGACGCATCCACCACGCCATGCGCACCATCGCGCAGTGCAAGCTCGCCTTCGACATGATGTGCGAACGCGCGCTCAGCCGCGAGTCGCACGGCAAGATCATCGCCGAGCACCAGATGGTGCAGGAAAAGATCGCCGAGTCCTACGCCCAGATCCGCATGTTGCGCCTGTTCGTGCTCGAGACGGCATGGAAGATCGACAACACGAGTACCCAGGAAACGCGGACCGACATCGCGGCCGTGAAGTACACGATGGCGAAGGTACTGCGCGACGTGTCGTTCAACGCACTTCACATTCTTGGTTCACTCGGCACGACGAACCTCACGCCGTTGCAGGCGATGTACGCCGCCGCGCCGACGATGGGTATCGCCGACGGTGTCGACGAGGTGCACAAGGCGACGGTCGCCCGCAACGTGTTGAAGGGCTATCGCCCGCACGAGGGCTACTGGCCGACCGAGTACTTCCCGGCGAAGCGCGCGCAGGCCTGGGAGAAGTTCGAGCCGCGGTTCGCGGCCGACCCGGAACTGCGCACCCTGGCCGAGGGCTACGCCAAGTACATCGCGAGCCGCGGCTGAGCCGAGTTGCGCCCCGCCACCCGTTGAACGGGTCGTGCGAGTGGTCTCCGTCGGGGCGCGCCCTCGTCGACGGCGAACCCGTCGCGCGCGCCTGACGATCAGCCGTCGAGCGCAGGGATCCAGTCGCGGTGTGCTTCGAGGAGCGCGTCGACGAGTCCGGAGATTTGGTCGAGGTCGAGTTCCGCCGCGGTGTGCGGATCGCACATGGCCGCGTGGTACACGTGGTCGCGCCTCCCGGTGAGCGCGGCCTCGACCGTCAGTTCCTGCACGTTGACGTTGGTGCGGATCAACGCGGCGAGCTGGGGCGGGAGCGCGCCGACGCGCGTGGGCTGCAGTCCGGTGCCGTCGACGAGGCACGGCACCTCCACCGTGGCGCCCGCGGGGAGATCGTCGATCAGCGCGTTGTTGGCGACGTTGCCGTAGACGACGCGGGGTTTGCCGGTCTCGATACTGCGGATGATCGACGCCGCGTACTCGAAGCTGCGGACCACCTCGAGGCCTTCGTCGGACTCGAGTCGGGCCCGTTCGGCTTCCCACCCCTCGATCTGCGCGATGCACCGGCGTGGATATTCGTCGAGGGGAATGTTGAATCGTTCGATGAGATCGGGCCGGTCGCGCTTGATGAACCACGGCACGTACTCGGCGAAGTGTTCGCTCGACTCCGTGACGAAGTAGCCGAGGCGGCGCAGCATTTCGTAGCGCACCCGGTTGTGCGCGGGGACGTCGCCGGACTCGGCCTTGGCCTTCAGTCGGGGGTAGAGGTCCTCACCGTCGCGTTCGAACCGCAGGTAGAACGCCATGTGGTTGATGCCCGCCGCGACGTAGTCGATCTCGCGGTACGGGATGTCGAGGTCGAGTGACAGTTCGAATGCCGTCCCTTGCACGCTGTGGCACAGCCCGACGGTTCGGATGGTTGTCGCCCGGTTCATCGCGCGGCATGCCATCGCCATCGGGTTCGTGTAGTTCAAGAACCACACGTCGGGGCAGCGGCGTTCCATTTCTTCGCCGAGTTCGAGCAGCACGGGGATCGTGCGCAAGCCGCGCATGATGCCGCCGATCCCGAGCGTGTCGCCGATGGTCTGGCGCAGCCCGAATCGCTTCGGCACTTCGAAGTCGACGACCGTGCCGGGTTCGTAACCACCGACCTGGATCATGTTGATCGCGTAGTCGGCGCCGTCGAGGGCCGCGGCCCGGTCCGTCGTCGCGACGATCTTGGCGGGTGCGCCCAGCGCGTCGGCGTACCGCCGTGCGAGAAGTTCGGACGTCGCGAGCCGTTCCGGGTCGATGTCGTACAGGACGATCTCGGAGTCGGCGAGTTCCTCGTAGCCGAGGATGTCGCCCACCAGATTGCGGGCGAAGACCGTGCTTCCGGCACCGATGAACGTGATCCGTGCCACCGCGGGCACGCTAATCGGTCAGCGGCCGATCAGTTCGAGTAGGTCGTTTGCCGCCCACCAACGACGCGGGCGGCCCGCGCCCGCGGCGATGCGCCCGACTTCGTCGACGACGCCGGCGGCGGCCAGCGCATCGAGTGCCGTGCGGGCGGCTTGTGGGGTGACGCCGAGTACTTCGGCGACGGTCGCGGCGCTGAGTACAGGGTGCGCGGGAAGGTACGGGAGAAGCCGACGCGCGGCGGAGTCGGAGCGGAGCGCCGACGTTGCGGCTGCCCAATCCTGTTGCAGCGTGTCGACGGCTTCGAGCACTGCGGTCGTGCGCGTCGCCGCCCGTTCGACAGCGTCGGCGAACCAGGCGACCCACGTGTCGATTGCGCCGTCGCGGAACAGCGTGAGACCCGATTGATAGCCGCCGATGTCGCGTGCGAACTCGAGTGAGATCGGGGGTGGTTGGCGGACTCCGAGGCGGCGGGCCAGCACTACGCCGATGAGGATGCGCCCGATGCGCCCGTTGCCGTCGGCGAACGGGTGGATTGTCTCGAACTGCGCGTGAGCGACCGCGGCTTGGGTCACGGCGTCGACGTCGTCGCGCGCACAGAACGCGATGAGGTCCTGCATCAGCACGTCGATCGACTCGGCCGGCACCGCGACGTGCGCGGCCGGCATCGGGTTCGGGCCGCCGATCCAACCCAGGCGGTCGCGCCACGCGCCGACATGCACCGAATCGATCGACGGTGCGTGGCGCATCAACCTTCGATGCCACGCCCAGAAACGAGCGCGGTCGACCGGGCCGGGGTCGTCGAGCGCATCGGTGACGACGGCCAGGTTGTCGGCGACCCACGCTGCGACGTTGTCCACGGATTCGGACCCGGTAGCTTCGGCCAGTGCCACGTCGGCCGCGGTTGCGCGCAGCCCTTCGATCGCGCTCGACGCCAGCCCTTCGGCCCGAAGCAGCAGCCGGGACGCGACTTCGAGCGCACCCGAGGCGCGCAGGCCCGCGGCGCGGATCGCAGCCGCGGCCTGTTCCGTGCGGCGGACTGTTGTCGTCCTGAGATCGAACGTCGCACCCGCAATCGGATCGGGGTCGGCGGCTTCGACATCTCGCCCCTGCCACTGGACCCGCACCGTCGGCGCCATGACCGCGACCTATCCTTGCGTATATTGGAGGATTAAACAAGGATAGCTGAAGTCTCTTGCGTTACCTGCCCGGGCACGTTGGCCGACTCGGTCGCGGGTACGCAACCGCCGATCAACTCCCACCTTGTTCCTCGCCGAGATCCTCGGTCCGGCCTGATTGCGGAGGTTCCGGTGAACGACGAGCGAACACCGTGTCGCGACTGTTGCGCGCCCACTGAGGAGGGCGAGGTCATGTGCCCGACCTTCGCCATCTCCATTCCGGCGCGTTGGAGTCTCGGGACGACGAAGCAGCAGCCGAGCGCCTTGCGTCGCCGGTTTTGGGGCGGGGCCGGCGCAGGCGATTTTGGCGCAGTCGCGGCGAAAGTCGACCGTGGTAGACCGGGCTCAGGTCCGGGCGAGCCGAGCCACGTACACGGTGCTCGACGACTCGCCCT
>JAWXCJ010000031.1:0-4175 GCA_034408875.1 Actinomycetota bacterium | reverse complement strand
GAGGGGCGCCCACTGCCACACCACGTATTCGTGCTCGTCGTCCTCGTAGAGCGGGCCGAGCACCAGTTCCATCTCCATGCCGGCTTCGAGGAGCGCGGGGTCGGCGCCGGTCGCGAGGCCGCCGAGCACGACCATCCGTTCCTGCTCGAGTTCCACCGCACACACGGTGTACGGCACGAACGGATCGGGCGCCACGTACGGCTCCGGTGGCGGGTAGTGGTTCGTGGTCCACGACCACAGGCGACCGCGGCGCGACAGCTTCACCTCTTCGCGTTCCTCGCCCGGCGCGTGCGGGTTGCCCGACACGGCCATTGCGGTGGGCCAGTAGTACGAACCCGACTGCGTGCCGCGCCCACCGATGAGGTGCGGCTCGGCCTCGTCCATCGTGAACCAGCCCTCGGCCGCGGGAACTCGCGTCTTCATAGTTCTCCCAAGCGCTTCAACGTCGTTTCGGCTTCGTCCATGATGCGCGCGACCACTTCGGCGACGGTCGGAATGTCGTCGATGACACCCGCGACCTGACCGCTCGACAACACACCCGCGTCAAGGCGACCCTCGACCAGCCCCGCCCGCAGCAGCATCGGCGTGTTGGCGGCGAGTACGACCTGACGCCACTTGAGATCGCCGTCGCGTTTCATCGCGAGGCCCTCTTTGACCATGGCCCGCCACGACGTGCCCGACAGCTTCTTGAACGCGAGTGCGTTGCGTGCCGCGCGGGGCAGGCTCGTGACCGCGTTCGTGTGTTCCAGCTCGTCGACGAAGTCGGTGCGCAGCACGCGGTGGGGAACGCCGTCGATGCGTGTCGTCACGACCGTGTCGGTAACCGTGCGGCCGACGTAGTACTGCTTCACCGAGTCGGGGACGGTGCTCTCCTGCGTGAGCAGGAACCGGGTTCCCATGGCGATGCCCGCCGCGCCGTACGCAAGCGCGGCGACGAGCCCGCGCCCGTCGAAGAACCCACCCGCGGCGATGACGGGAATGTCGACTGCGTCGACCACTTGGGGAAGCAGGAGCGACGTCGGCACGGGCCCGGTGTGGCCGCCACCCTCACCGCCCTGCACGAGCACGGCGTCGACGCCCCATGCGGAGACCTTCTCTGCGTGCCGGCGGGCACCGACGCTCGGCACGACTGCAGTACCCGCGTCCTTCAGCTTCTTGATCTGCGCTTCGCGCGGGGCGAGCGCGAACGACGCGACGCGAACGCCTTCGCGAATGAGTAGGTCGACGCGGGCATCGGCATCTTCCGCGTCGGCGCGCAGGTTCACGCCGAACGGCCTGTCGGTGCGTTCCTTCACTTCACGCACGGCGCTCGCGAGCTGGTCGTACGTCATCGTGGCCGACGCGAGGATGCCGAGCGCGCCGGCGTTCGCGGTGGCGCTGACGAGCCGGGGACCGGCGACCCAGCCCATGCCCGTCTGCACGATGGGCACGTCGATGCCGAGCAGCTCGGTCAGCCCAGTCTTCATGAGCGCGTCCTCAAGCCGGTACCTCGGCTTCGCCCGCGCCGTTGGGGTCGATGACGTCGCGGATGAGCGCGAGTTCTTCGTCGGTCGGCAGGCGCGACTCCGGCACGTCGGCCTCGATGACGAGCTCGAAACCGGTCGCTTCGACGACGTCGGCCACCGCGACGCCCGGATGCACCGACCGCAAGCGAAGCCGATGGTCGGGTGTCTCGAAGTCGAGCACACATAGGTTGGTGACGACCCGCACGAGCTGGTGGTAGCGGCCCGCGCTCCCGAGTTCGGCGGCGCGGTCGTAGCCGACCCCGCTCACGACCGACACCGTCGGCACGAACACACGCGTCGAGTGGTTCGGGATCCAGTACGACGTGCGGTCGTTGATGGTGTTGCCGGGCGCGCCGCGCATGCCGAGGAGCTGGGTCTTCGGTGCGGCGGGGTCGCCGATGAACGCGAAGTTCTGGTTGCCGTACGTGTCGATCTGGCTGCCGCCCATGATCACGTGTCGCCGGCCCGACCACACGACGTCGAACATCGCGCGGTACGGGTTCCATGCGCCGACGACCTTCTCCGGGTTGTCGACGCCCACGGCCATCGCGTTCTCGACGAGCAACGCCTCGCCGTCGGTCATCACCAACTCGGGTGCGAACGTCGCGCGAGCGAGCCGCCCGCCGATCATCGGCAACGTACCGATCGGGTTCGCCAGGATCTCGCCGTTGTCGCGGAAGCACTCGGCGACCGCAACCGCACACACCTCGGCCCGCGTCGGCCCCCCATCCCTGTTCATGCGGCTCCGGCCTCGGGCCATCGATCGCCCACGACACTTCTCATCACGGACCGGGCCTGCGGACCTCTCGCCTGAGTCACGACGCAACGGCCTTCTGGTATTCGGCTTCGGTGACGTCGATGTACTTGGCGCGGAACTCGTGCCACGCCTCGTCGCTCTTCGCGCTCGCCGTGTACGCGCGCTGGAACGCTTCGTCGCGCGGGTAGTCGGGAACGCACTCGGTGAAGTGGGCGCCGTGGGCGGTCTCGACGACGCCGTCGGTCATGAGCCGGTTGATGCGCAGCGACTGGACCGGCCCCTCCTTCAGGAAGTCGTCGGTGTCGACGATGCGCTCGACGCTCATGAAGCGGCGGTGCGCGGCCATGCACATGAGGTCGTCGAAGTAGGGGTCGACGTTCAGGTACTGGCCGTTGCCGCCCTGGTCGCCGCGGTGCATGTGGATCAGCGCGACATCGAGTTCGAGTGCGGGCATCGCGACGAACTCCTCGCCGTCGGCGTACGGGGAGCGCACGGTGCGGATGCCTTCGTTCAGGCGCATGACGTCGGAGCCGAGACCGACGCGCGTCGGCAGGAACGGCACCCGCCACGCGGCGGCCTGGAGGCCGAGGAGGAACATGCCCTCGTCGAGTTCCATCGTGGTGACGGCGCCCGACTGGCGGGCGTTGCGGAAGTGCGGCTCGAGCGGAATCGAGTCGAGCGACACGAACGCGTAGACGACTTCGCGGACCATGCCCGAGCGGCACAGCAGCCCGACATCGGGCCCGCCGTACGACACGATCGTGAGGTCCTTCACCGACGAACGCGCGAGGGCCCGCACGAGCGCCATGGGCTTGCGGCGCGAACCCCAGCCGCCGATACCGACGGTCATCCCGTCGTGCACCTCGGCCACGACGTCGTCGATCGTCACGCGTTTGTCGATCATCGTCTCCTCGGTCTGACGGGGCGTCAGATCGTACCGTGGAGGACGATTCCCGCCTCTCGTGCCTCGCCCACGATCGGGTTCCCTCGAGCCTGCGCCGCCGCGAGCTCCGCGGGGGTCCACGCGATCGGTTCGATGCCCGGCGGCACCGGTGAGAGCAGCTCGCCGCGCGCACGGAACCCGTCCGGCAGCCCGTCGGCGACGACGAGGACGTCGATGTCGCTCCACTTGTTGAAGTCGCCCCGCGCGACCGAACCGAACACGACGACCGCGCGCAGCCCGTCGACCCGCGCCGCAAGTTCCTGTGCCCACGCGCGGGCCCGCGCGACGAGCGCGGCCTGCTCGCGCCGGCGCCGCTCGACGACCGGGTGCGTCACCGCCGCAGCTCCGCCCACGCACCGACCACCGCGCCGAGCATCGCTTCGGCGTCGGCGAGCGCTTCGCCGGAGTCGTCGGCGTCGTACCGGGCGCCCGGGATGCGCCCGGGCACGGCGTCGGGATAACGCGTCGGAATGTAGAAGCGAGACAGTCGCTCGGCCCACCGTGAGGCGTCGCCCGGCCATGAGCTGCCGAGGCTCTCGGCGACCGCCTGGCAGAGCACGCCGAGATCGTGACCCCACGCGGCGACGCCGATGCCGTGGAGCAGGCCTTTGGTGCCGAGCTGGGCCGCCTGCTCGGCGAGGAAGCACGCCCACTCGTGGTAACCGTGGTCGGCCTGGAGGCGAGCGGCGCCGATCGCGCGGCGTGCCGCTTCGAGCCACCGTTCGTACTCCGGTGCGTCGAGGGGCTCGTCGACCATGGTCGAAGTGTAGGAGCGGCCCCGCTACGCCGAGATCATCGGAACGTCATACGCCCCGATCCGGGCGTCGCCGGTGACGATCGCGAGGTACTCGATCGTCGCCTGCGCGACGAGCATGCGGTCGAACGGGTCGTCGTGATGGCGTGTGAGCGCGCCCGCGAGCTGCGCATGGTCGACGGTGATCGGGAGCGGTTCGAGGTCGCTCGCGGCGAG
>JAWXCJ010000030.1:0-8601 GCA_034408875.1 Actinomycetota bacterium | reverse complement strand
GTCGTGGTGAGACCCAGCGGTCATTGGGGGTTTCGCCCGATGGGATCGGGGGCCTCCCGGCCTGATGCTCGACCCATGACACAGCACACGATCTGGAACCCGCCGGCGAGCTACTCGCAGCTCCGCCGGGCCACCCGCCTCGCCCTGCTCATGCAGGCGCTGCGCACCCCTGAGGCGGGCCGGTCATGACCACCACGGCCGAACCCCGAGTCACCGCCGCGGACCTGGCCCGGCTCACCCCGGACACCCGTGACCGGTACGTCGACTTCCTGCGCGTCGCGTCGATCGGCGTGGTGGTACTCGGGCACTGGCTGATGGCCGTCGTGACCCTGAACAACGGCGAGCTTTCGACCGAGAACGTGCTCGGCATGGTGCCCGGCCTTTGGCTCCTGACCTGGCTGCTCCAGGTGATGCCGATCTTCTTCTTCGTCGGCGGCTTCTCGAACTTCACGACGATCGACGCGTACCGTCGCAAGGGCCGCGGCTACGGCGAGTTCGTCGCCGGCCGCGTGCAGCGCCTCATCCGCCCGGTCATCGTCCTCATGGCGATCTGGGTCCCGCTTGCGTTCGCGCTCGAGCGTGGCGGCATCGACCACGCCGTGCTCGTCAAGGCCACGCGCCTCGTGTGCCAGCCGCTGTGGTTCGTGGCCGTGTACCTCGTCGTCTCGACGTTGGCTCCGGTCATGCGCGACCTGCACGCCCGCTACCGGGTATTCGTGCCCGCCGCGCTCGTCGGTGCCGCGGTCGTCGCCGACTTCATGCGCTTCGCCGCCAACTCGGGAACGGTCGGCTACGCCAACATGCTCTTCATCTGGCTGTTCGCGCAACAGCTCGGCTTCTTCTACGCCGACGGCTCACTCGCCCGCATCGCACCCCGGCAGCTCGTCGCCATCTTCGCCGGTGCGGTCGCGACACTCGCCGCGCTCACCACGTTCGGGCCGTACCCCGGCTCGATGGTCGGCGTCGGCAAGGTCTCGAACATGTCGCCCCCGACCGTGTGCCTCGCGGTGCTCGCGGTGCTGCAGGTCGCGCTCGCGATGTTGGTGCGCCCGGCTGCGCAACGGTGGTTGCAGCGCAAGCGGGTGTGGACGGCCGTCGTCGCCGGCAACGGCGTGATCATGACGGTGTTCCTCTGGCACCTCAGCGCGATGCTCCTCGCGGTCGCGGTGCTCCTTCCGCTTGGGTTCCCGCAGCCTGCCGGCGGCACTGCGCTCTGGTGGGCGACGCGTCCGCTCTGGGTGCTCGCCGCGAGTATTCCGCTCCTCGTCGTCGTCTCGCTGCTCGGACGCACCGAGCGTCCGCGCCCGGCGACACCCGTCGCCAACGGTCCGTACGCAGCGGTCGTCGCGGCGATCGGCGCCACGTTGCTGGCCGCCGGGATCATCGGTCTCGCACTCTCCAACCTGGCAGAACTCGAACCGCTCCGGACCTTCGTTCCGGCGGCGCTCGGTCTGGTCCTCCTCCGGGTCGCGGTGACACACACCGCGCCCGCTCTCACCAAAGGAACAGCGCAATGACTGAAACCCAAGTAGACGCGACTCCTGGTCGCCGAACCGGCGCGCTCTGGGTCGCCGCGACCGGCGCCTTCCTCATCCTCGCCGCGGCGACCGTGTTCGTCGCGACCCGTTGGGACGACATTCCCGAGGGCGCAAAGCTCGCGGTGCTCGTCGGCTTGACGGGCGCCGCGGTGCTCATCGGCGACCGCGTCCGCGCCAAGCTCCCGGCGACAGGAACCGCGCTCTTTCACCTGGGGGCGCTGCTCATCCCCGTCGACGGTGCCGCGATCGCATTGCGCATCGGGCTCGACTGGCCCGAGTTGCTGTTCGCCACCGGACTGCTCTCGGTCGGGGCACTCTCGCTGCTCGCGTCGCGCAGTCATTCGGCGGTTCTCGCGGCGGCCGCGGCGGCCGGTGTCGTCGCCACCACGGCGGGCCTCGGAGCCATGACCGGCGTGCCCGCGCCACTCGTGCTTGCCATCGCGGCTGTCGGCGGATGCTGGTTCACCGTGACGGAACGACACGCCTGGGCATGGGCGTGCGTCGCAGGACTGGCACCCGTCGTCGCATTCGCGCTCAACGACATCGTGTCGAGTCGCGAGGTTGCCGAAGAGATCGGCGTCCTCGCCGGTACACCGTGGTACCTGTCGATCGCTGCGGGCCTCATCTCCGCGGGAGTCATCGCCCGCGCCGCACAACGCCGCAACGAGCCGGCGCTCGCGATCATCGGGCTCGCTGCACTAGTCGCACACGGCATTGCTGCGTGGAGCGCGGCAACGGTGCCCACGGTCGTCGAGGTCCTCGCGATACCTTCGCTGTTCCTTCTCGTCGAGGTCGGCGCGTTGCTCGCGAAGCGCGACGCGTTCTGGCGGGAACCCGGCAACGTCGTGGGCCTGATCGCCGAGGTCATGGCGATCGTCCCGACCGCCGTCGCCGCGGTGACCGGCATCCTCTTCATCGCGCTGGACGGCGAACCCGACGGGCTCACGGCCATCGCGTGCGCGATCACCGGGCTCGCGTGGGTCGTTGCGGGCATCCGGCACGAACGCTGGGAACTGGCGCCGCTCGCCGCGATCTGGGGCTTGACCGCGGTCGGCGTCGCGACATCGGACGCGTTGATCGTCGCCGTGTCGGCGTTCGGTTTTGCAGTCGTCGCGACCGCACTCGTCAAGCAGTACGCGATCCCGCTCGTTGCGGGCCTCGTCTCGTACGCCGCAGTCGTCGGTGCAACTGACCCGGACATCGCCTTCGCGGTCGGCGTCGCTTCGACGCTTGTCCTCGCCGTCGCACTCGTGTTCGCGAAGGCGACCGACGAAGAGCGTGCGCTCGGCGTCGTCGTCGGATCGCTCACCCTCGCGCTCGGCGTCGTTGTCGGAAGCGAGGTCGTCGGCCACATCCCGGCCGCCATCGCCTGGGTCGCGTGCTGCTGGCTCCTGGCCGTCACGGCCGACCTGCGGGGCGAAGGGTCCGGAGACGCCGCACGGATCCTGGCGTTCGCGGGCCTGATCCCCATGTTGGGTTGGCCGACGGGCGATCTCCTCATCCCCGCGTTGTTGCTCACCGTGCTCGCAGCCGGCGAAGCCGTGCCGAGGGGCAGGGTCGTGCTGGCCCAAGCGGCCGTGTTCCCGCTCGTGCTAGCGCAGTTCGCGCTGGCCGATCTGGCCGGGCTGGGCGTCGGTGTCGCAGGCCTCGCGCTGTGCGTTGCCGCGGCGGTGTGGCTCGGGCTGTCGATGCTCACGCCGGCGCCGTGGCATCAGCCGCTGCAACTCGCGGCGCTTGTGTCGGGAGCATTCGGCGTGCTCGCCGCCACTGCACAGCCCGACACGCTCGGGCCCGCGCTCATCATCTTGGGGTTCCTCGCGATCGGCCAGGGCCTGCTTTTCGCCAAAGCCGAGATCGCACACATCGGTGGCGTCGTCGCAACGCTCGGGATCTGGTTGACGTTGGCGACGAACCAAGTGCTCGCCGCCGAGGCGTACGCGCTCCCGGTCGCGCTCCAGTTGCTCGTGGCGGGCATCGTCAGCCGGCAGAACGGACGCACCACGAACTCGTGGGTTGCGTACGGACCGGCCATCGGCCTCCTCGCGGCGGCCGGTATGGCCGAACGGCTCGACGGTGGCGACGCGTGGCACGCTGTGTTCGCCGGAACGGTCGGTGTCATCGCGGTTGTCGTCGGCGGGTCACGCCGCCTCGCTGCGCCCCTGCTGTTGGGCACTGCGACGCTCGTCGCGATCGTCGCACACGAATCGTTCGACACAGCCGCAGGCATCCCGACCTGGGCATGGCTCGCAACCGGCGGCGCAACCCTCATCGGTTCGGCCGTGCTGATGGAGCGCAACGACCTCGGCCCCATCGAAGCCGGCCGCCGCGTCGTCGACGTCGTCGCCGCACACTTCGAGTAACGCCGGAGCAACCGGCCGACGAAGCGATCCGTGACGAAGCGTCCTGCGCGCTGTGGAATCCCCACAGCGCGCAGGGCGACGCCGCTTGATCGAAGCACGGCCGCAGCCGCGCTACCGTCGGGCGCGTGTCACCGGCCGAACTGCCATCGCCGCCTCGGGTGACGTTCGCGAGCGACAACGCAGCGGGAGTCCACCCCGCAGTGATGGCGGCCCTGGCCGAGGCCAACACCGCGCACGCGATTGCCTACGGCCACGACCGCTGGACCCGACAGCTCGTCCCCGCGATGCAGGAACGGTTCGGCGCCCCGGTCCACGTGCTCCCGGTGTGGGGCGGGACCGGCGCCAACGTGGTGGCGCTCGCATGCCTGGTACAAGCGAGCGACGCGGTGGTGTGCGCCGACACCGCCCATATCCATGTCGACGAGGCCGGCGCGCCCGAACGCACGAGCGGGGTCAAGCTCCTCACCCTGGCGACAGAGGACGGGAAGCTGCGCCCCGAACAACTCCGCGCGCATCTCGCCTGGCTCGGCGACGAGCACCATCCGCAACCGAAGGTGCTGTCGGTCTCGCAGTCGACCGAACTCGGGTCGCTCTACTCGCTCGACGAACTGGGAGCGTTGTGCGACGAGGCCCATGGCCACGGGATGCTCGTGCACGTCGACGGCGCGCGCATCGCCAACGCCGTCGCCGCGCTCGACTGCGATCTGCACGCCGCCACGATCGGTGTCGGCGTCGACGTGATGTCGTTCGGCGGGACGAAGAACGGGATGATGTACGGCGAGGCCGTCGTCTTCGTCCGCCCGGAGCTCGCGACGCGGGCGCTGCACGTCCGCAAGCAGCTCGCGCAACTTCCCTCGAAGGCACGGTTCATCTCCGCGCAGTTGCTCGCGCTGTTGCAGGACGACCTCTGGCTGCAGCTCGCTCACCACGCCAATGACATGGCCGCGCTGCTGGCCGAGCAGGTCGTGGGGATTCCCGGTGTCGACGTGGCGCGCACACCCGAAGTCAACAGCGTGTTCGCGACGCTTCCGCGCGACGCGATCGAGCGCTTGCAGCAGTGGTGCTACTTCTACATGTGGGACGAGAACGCCGCAGAAGTGCGGTGGATGACCGCATGGGACACGACGGTCGATGACGTCGAGGCCTTCGCCGCCGGAGTGCGCGCCGCGCTCGCGCCGTGAGTGTCCAGACAGACATCGTCGCCGAGATCAGCGGACGCATTCATCGCGGAGAACTCGGACCCGGCGACCGCCTCGCGCCCGAGCGCGAGCTCGCGGCGCAGTTGGGCGTCAGCCGCGACCGCTTGCGGGAGGCGCTGCTCGCGCTCGAAGCCGACGGGTATCTCGTAGCGAAGCGCGGCGCGACCGGCGGGCGGTTCGTCACCGAACTGGCCGCGCCCTTCGCGGCGTGGGCGGCGCGTACGGCCGACGAGCTCGACGACATCATCGACTTCCGCCTCGCCGTCGAGTGTCAGGCGTGCCGCTTCGCCGCGCCGCGGCGGACAAGGTCCGACCTCGACGCGATGCGAAAGGCGGTCGGCCGGCTCGACGCGGCGGCGACTCCTCGCGAGTACCGGCTGGCCGACGTGACGTTTCACGCCGCGATCGCGATCGCGTCGGGCAACGAGCGCCTCGCGGCGGCCGTCGAGCGGGCGCGGGGCGAGCTGTTCGAGCCTGCCGACGAGCTGTGGAAGTACGGCCGGAGCGAGAGCCTGGCCGACCACCGCCTCATCCTGGCGGCCATCGAGACGCAGGTGCCCGACGACGCGGCCCGGGCCATGGCCGACCACATCGAGCGGACCCGGCGGGAGCTGGGGACCCTCGTCCGGCGGGTCGCAACCTCCTGACCGGGAGATTGGCTGATCAGGGCCGTTTGGACCTTCAGTTCACCGATCTATTGGTCGAGAATCAGACCAATGGTCGGTACGATGGACGCCATGGAACTACCCGGCGAGATGCGCCACGCCCTCGACGGGTTCGCGGCCGACTCCGGACCCGCCGGTACCACCCTGATGCGGTCGCTCCCCGTCGGCGCCGTCCCGCCGACCCCGGCCACGACCGCCGGCCACCACCAGGCCGGTGAATCACTCCTCCTCGCCGTAGCCAATCGCCTCGGTGAGCCGGTCGGCTACGCGCAGGAGCACGGCGGGCGCCTGGTCCAGAACATCGTCCCCGAACGCGGCGGCGCCGCCCGCCAGACGAGCACGTCGTCCGCGGTCACGCTCGCCTGGCACACCGAGACCGCGTTCCACCCGCACAAGCCCCGGTACCTACTGCTGTTCTGCCTGCGCGGCGACGCCGACGCGAAGACGTTGCTGTGTTCGGCCGCCGACGTGCTCACCGAACTGGATCACGACACGATCGCCGTCCTCCGCCGGCCGCGCTTTCGGACGCGACCGGACGAGTCGTTCCTTCCCCCCGGCACCATCGGCGAACTCGGGCCGCCCCTCGCGGTCCTCACCGGCGAGCAGCGCGAGGTGGTGCTTACCTACGACGAGGACCTCATGGTCGGCATCGACTCCGAGGCCCACGCCGCGCTCGATCGGCTCGGCGCGGCCGTACGGGCGCGCGCGACGGCAACGACACTCGAGGCCGGCGACTTGTTGGTCGTCGACAACCACCGCGTCGTACACGGCCGCACACCATTCGCCGCCCGGTTCGACGGAACCGACCGGTGGCTACTGCGGACGTTCGTCGTCTCCGACCTGGCGCCTTCGGCCGCCGAGCGCGAAGGCCGCATCATCACGACGCGCTTCTGACACCGCGCGGCAATGCGTGCCACGCCGGCGCGATGAACCGCTAAACCATGATCGCCACCGCGACCCGCTATCTCGACACCTTGGTGAGCCATCGCGGCGCGGACGCGCCCTTGGCCTCGGGCTGCCGGCGCATCGAGCGCGGCCGGAACACGGGCGCGTCCGGCGAGCAGATCCGCGCCCAGCTAGGGTCCTAAATCATGCAGGGCATCACCGGATACCGCGACGTGCGCTGGTTTGTCGACGGCGAGAACGCGATCGCGTTCTATGTCCTCGAGGCCTACGGCATGACCGTCGACATCGCGGAGCGCTTCACCGTGCGCGCCGGCGAGATTCACGAGATCGAAGCGATCTTCGAACTGCCGACCGCGGCGTGATCGACACCGCGATCGACACCGCGATCGACCGACTCTTTGCGGCGCTCGCCGCCGCGGGTACGACCATTCCGGGCGACCCGGTGCGCGCCTCCACGCTCGCCGATGTGAGCGGCGCGATCGCGCCGCTCACTCTGCCCGACGACCTCGTCTCGTTGTGGAGCCGGTTCCAGACCGGACCGGCGCTCGAAGTGCTCGGCCACGGACTCGGTTTCCGTTGGCAGACCGCCGAGGCCGGCCTCGCAGACTGGCAGGGCGATCGAGAGGGCAAATGGGGATACGGCGAGACCTGGCCCCGTTGCCTGTTCCCACTGTCGTATTGCTCGTGGTGCTTCCTCCTCGTCGAGCTCGACGTGCCCGGGTATCCGAGTACGGGCGGCGCGCTGTGGCAGGGGTCGTTCGACGACATGGAAATACTGCCGATCGCGCCGAGCTTGGTGTCGGCCGTCGAGTCGATGGCGCAGGGCTGGGAGTGGGCTTTGCTGGCGTGGGACGGCACCAGCGGTACCTACGCCAACGACGACGCCGATTCGTGGCGCGCGTATCTGGCGCTGCGACACGACTTGTCGACGATCGACAAGAGTCCGCTCTCGTGGCCGGCGCGTTGGCAGGCGTCGTCGGGAATCGACGTCGCCGACACGACGAACGCCGACACGACGACGCCGATAGCGGATCTTCCGCCGGCGGGCGAGGGAACGATCCGGGGGCGTGTCGGATCGATCGCCGGAAACCCGGACGGCCTGCGAGCCGAGATCGACGACGGATCGGGCCGGCTCACCGTCTGGATCCCGTGGAGTGCGGACCCGTTCCGTGTCGCAATCGGCGGCGCGACCGTCGAGCTCGACGTGCGTCTAACGGGCGGCGGCGGAGCCGACGCGGCCGCCGACTTCGAGTCGCTCGGGCGGTCGGTCAGCGCCGCCGCGCTCGCGGAGCAATCAGGCGTACAAGAGGCGGCGCAGCGGCTCTCGGGCCTGATCGGCCCCGACGCCTGCGCCGCCGTAGCCGCAATGGTCAGGCCGGTGTCGTAGCGCCCCTGTCGCTTGAAATAAGGCCGATCGCGTTCGTGGCGAGCGATTTCGGCGAGCGTGCGTCACGATGGTCGTGTGCAGCGCGTGTCTGTCGTCGGCAACGCCGGAGCGGGGAAGTCCACTGCGGCTGCCCAACTCGCCGCGAAGATCGGCGTTCCGTACGTCGAGCTGGATGCGATCTTTCACCAACCCGGTTGGGCCGAACTCCCGCGGGGCGAGTTCCGCGCTCGGGTCGCCGAGATCGCCGAGTCCGACGGCTGGGTCGTCGACGGCAACTATTCGGCCGTGCGCGAGATCGTCTGGGCACGCTCGATCGGACGCGCGGCGCTCGGAAAACGCGCACCTGGAATTCGTCCGATTGCGGTCGGCCCGGGCCGTCGGTGAGTTCCTCTCGTCGGTCCACCTACCGCCCGCCCGAGAGGTCGGATGACCGGCGAGAAGGGTCTTTCGACCCTGGGGCGTCCGCAACCTCGCGTCCGATGCTGCAGAAGTACGCCAACGCGAGGGGATGACATGCGCAACGGTCGATCGGCTGCGGGCGACACT
>JAWXCJ010000029.1:0-5028 GCA_034408875.1 Actinomycetota bacterium | reverse complement strand
CGCGAACTCGCCCGTACCCTGAGCGTGCCGATGGAAGAAGGCGTGACCGAGGCCGCGACCGGCGCCGTCAAAGACCGGACCGACCGGACTGACCGGATGCCCATGTGGGTGCCGAAAGGCATCGCGCTCTTTTGGCTCGGGTTCATCCTCGTCGAGGTCGTCGAAGGCATCATTTCGGCACTTCGCGCCCTGCTCGTCACGCTGCTCGTCTCGCTCTTCCTGTCGTTCGCGATCGAGCCCGCGGTCAACTACCTCGCCCGCCGCGGGTGGCGTCGGGGCGGGGCCACGGCCGCGGTCTTCGGGACGATCCTCGCCGTGATCACGGTCTTCGTGTTCGCGATCGGGTCGCTCGTGGTCACCCAGGTCCGCAACTTCGTCGACGACGCGCCCGAGTACGTGCAGGACCTCGAAGAGTGGGTCAACGACACGTTCGACGCCGAAGTCGACTTCGACGACCTCGGAGACGAGTTCAACGATCCCGAAGGTCCGGCGCGCCAGTTCGTCGAGAACATCGCGGGCGACGCGCTCAAGGCCGGACTCACCGCGCTCTCGGTGCTGTTCCAGATCCTCACGATCATGCTGTTCACGTTCTATCTCGTGGCCGACGGACCACGGCTGCGGCGCACGATCTGTTCGACGCTCCCGCCGCAACGACAAGCGGTCGTGCTGCGCGCGTGGGAACTCGCAATCGAGAAGACCGGCGGCTACCTGTACTCGCGCCTCATCCTCGCGGGGCTGTCGACCGGCTTCCACTGGATCGCGCTGACCGTCCTCGACGTTCCCTACGCGCTCGCGCTCGCACTATGGGTCGGCGTCGTGTCGCAGTTCATCCCGGTGGTGGGGACATACCTCGCCGGGGCGCTCGCGGTCGTCGTCGCCGCACTCAACGACCCCGTCGACGGTCTCATCGTGCTCGGGTTCGTCATCGTCTACCAGCAGGTCGAGAATTACATCTTCGCTCCACGCGTGACGGCAGAGACCATGTCGTTGCATCCGGCCGTCGCGTTCGCGTCGGTCATCGCCGGCGCCGCGCTGCTCGGTCCCGTCGGCGCGCTCCTCGCCCTGCCCGCCGCGGCCGTCATCCAGGCGTTCATCTCGACGCTCGGCGATCGGCACGAGGTCGTCGAGTCGGACCTCACGACGCATCCCGAGCGCCGGGAACGTCAGCGCCGACGCGACCGGTAGCGCCGGATCAGCGCGTTCGTCGACGGGTCGTGGCCGAGGTTCGCGTCGTCGGCGGCATCGAGTTCGTCGGCAATGCGCCCGGCCAGCGCCTTGCCCAACTCCACGCCCCACTGGTCGAACGAATCGATGCCCCACAGCGTGCCGAGGGTCATCACCTTGTGCTCGTACGCCGCTATCAGTGCGCCCAGCGCGAACGGCGTGAGCTGGTCGCACAACAGCACGCTCGACGGACGGTTGCCGGGCATCACGCGCGCCGGCGTGTCGACTTCGGCGCGCGTGCGGCCGAACGCGAGTGCTTCGGACTGGGCGAGCATGTTCGCGACGAGCAGGTCTTGATGGCCCGGGAGGTCGAGGCCCGGTTGCGGTCGCATGCAGCCGATGAAGTCGACCGGCACGAGCGCGGTGCCCTGGTGCAGCAGCTGGAAGTACGCGTGCTGGCCGTTGGTGCCGGGCGTCCCCCACACGATCTGGCCGGTGTGCGTGTCGACCGGTTCGCCCGTGCCGGTGACCGACTTGCCGTTGCTCTCCATCTCGAGCTGTTGCAGGTACGCGGGAAGGAGTTCGAGGACCTGCGCGTACGGAACGACGGCCTGCGACTGCGCGTCGAGGAAGACGCGGTACCAGAACTCGAACAGCGCCATGAGCACGGGCAGGTTCTTGTCGTGCGGTGCGGTACGGAAATGCTCGTCCATTGCGTGCGCGCCCGCGAGCATCTCGCCGAATTGGTCCGGGCCGATCGCGATCATGAGTGACAGACCGATCGCGGACCACACCGAGTAGCGCCCGCCGACCCAGTCCCAGAACTCGAACATGTTTTCGGTGTCGATACCGAACTTCGCCACTTCCTCTGCGTTCGTGGACACCGCGACGAAATGGTCGGCGACGGCGTTGCGCCCGAACGCGTCGACGATCAACGCGCGTGCGGCACGGGCGTTCGTGAGCGTTTCGATGGTGGTGAACGTCTTCGACGCGACGACAAACAGTGTCGTGGCCAGGTCGAGCCCCTGCAGCGCCCGCAGCAGGTCGGCGCCGTCGACGTTCGCCACGTACCGCACCGTCAACCGTTGGTCCGAGTACGCCCGCAGCGCGGTGTACGCCATCGCGGGCCCGAGGTCGCTGCCGCCGATACCGATGTTCACGACCGCGGTGGTCTTCCCCGCACGGATGCGCTCGGCGAAGGCGCCCATCCGGTCGAGGACGGCGTGCACGTCGGGTACGACATCGTTGCCGTCGACCATGATCGATGCCGATCGCGGCGCCCGGAGCGCAACGTGCAACGCGGCGCGGTCCTCGGTGACGTTCACGCGCTCCCCGGCGAACATGGCGTCGACAGCCGCCCGCAACCCCCGGGCGTCGGCCAGGGCAAGGAGCCGGTCGAGGGTCTCGGCACTTACCCGGTGCTTCGCGTAGTCGAGGTACCAACCTGCCGCCTCGACGTGCATGCGGTCGGCCCGGCCCGGGTCGTCGGCAAACAGGTCGCGCAGGTGGACCGCGCGCATCGTCTCGGCGTGCGCGGCGACCGCCTGCCACTCGGGCGTGCTCGTGAGGCTGCTCATGTTCATGCGGCTGCGGCCTCCGGACCTCTCGCCTGAGTCAGAACAGGGTGGGGACGCGCTGGTAGCGGGGCAGGCCGCCCCACATGCAGTAGTCCATGAAGATCCACGACCGGCGGTGGATCGACGACGGCCCGTACATGGCGAGCGCAGCCTTGTGCACCGGCGCCGGGTACCCGCGGTTCGATTCGAAACCGTACGGCGGGTAGTGCTCGGACTCGTCGGCCATGATCGCGTCGCGGGTCACCTTGGCGACCACCGACGCGGCGGCGACCGACAACACCGTCTGGTCGCCCTTGATGACGGTCTTTACCTGACGGGGCATGCGCAGGTAGTCGTGCTTGCCGTCGAGGATGATGCGATCGGCAACGAAGCCCTGCTCCTCGAGTTGGGCGAGGGCCCGGTTCGCGGCGCGCCGCAGCGCCTCCGTCATCCCCAGTTCGTCGCATTCCTCGTGGCTCGAATGCCCGACCCCGTACGCCCGCGCCCACGACCGCACCCGGTCGGCGCACTCGTCGCGCTCTGCGGGCGCCAACAACTTGGAATCGCGCACGCCCGAGAGGTGCTCCGGCGGCGCGACGACCGCCCCGACCGTCACCGGCCCGGCCCACGAACCGCGCCCGACCTCGTCGATGCCGACGACGATCTCCTCACCGGCGGTCCAGCACTTCCGTTCCAGTCGGAGTGTCGGGAAGGGGCCGGCCACGCGCGCCGAAGCTATCAGTGCTATTCATTCGCGCTGGTGAAGCCCGGAACCCATATCGAAGTTCGGTCCCGCTTCGAACAGCGGTGGAGTCGTGGCTTCGTGGTGTCCGAGATCGTCAACAACGACGGCCGCGACCGTTTCCGCGTCAAACGCCGGTCCGACGGGGCCGTGCTCCCGGTCCTGTTCGAGGGCGACGACGTGCGCGAAGAGCGCCGCCGCCAGATGTGGTGGCAGTAGCGCCGGGTCAGCTCTTCAGGGTGGCGATGAGCTCGTCGACCGAAATGGCCTGCATGGTCGTGGTCCGCATCGTGCCCCGGGCCGCGAGCATGATCGCGGCCTTCGCCATGGCCTTCTCGTCGGGCGCCTCGATGATGTTCAGGAAGTCGTACTGGCCCATGAGCGCATATTGCGCCACCACCTTGAGGCCGACCGCCTCGACCTCCTCGCGCACGCGCATGATCCGGTCGGGGTTCTCGCGCAGGGTCTCCCAGCCGTCGGGCCCAAGCGTCGTGAGCATCACGTAGGTCGACACGGGGCAACCCTAGTGGGCTTTATTGTTGCCCCATGGACAGCACGCCCACCCCGATCAAGGTCGCGATCGTTCCGCACACGCACTGGGATCGGGAGTGGTACTCGCCGTTCCAGTCGTTCCGTCTGATGCTCGTCAGCCTGCTCGACAAGCTGCTGCCGATGCTCGAGTCGGACATGTCGTACGCGCGGTTCCTGCTCGACGGGCAGACCGCGGTCATCGACGACTACTTGGAGGTGCGACCCGAGGCCGCCGCGGCGCTGCGCCGGCTCGGGGCGTCGGGCCGGCTCTCGGTCGGGCCGTGGATGATCCTCATGGACGAGTTCATGGTGTCGGGCGAGACCATGGTGCGCGACCTACAAATGGGCATCGCGCGCGGCGCCGAGTTCGGCGGCGTGATGAACGTGGGCTACCTGCCCGACATGTTCGGGCACGTCGCGCAGATGCCGCAGATGCTGCGCCTCGCGGGCATGGAGCACGCGGTCGCGTGGCGCGGCATCCCGAAGGAAGTCACCCAGACCGGGTTCTGGTGGGAGGCGCCCGACGGTTCGCGTGTGCGCTGCGAGTACCTGTACGGCTCGTACTCGAACGGGCGCGACATCCCCAACGATGCCAAGGGTCTTGTCGTGCGTGCCGTCGACTACGAGCACGAGCTCGGCGCGGCCCGCCTCGGCGACATGCTGCTGATGAACGGCACCGACCACCAGATGCCGCAAGCGTGGCTCGGGCGCGTCGTCGCCGAGGCCAACGCCCTACAGGACGACTACGAGTTCGTCGTCACGTCGTTGGCCGAGTACGTGCCGCATCAGCCCACCGACAACCTCACGACCGTGTCGGGCGAACTCCGGTCGGGTTATCGGGCCAACCTGTTGATGGGTGTCGGGTCGAACCGCGTCGACGTGCACCAGGCGTGCGCGGCGGCCGAGCGGGCCATCGAACGGCGGGCCGAACCGCTCTGCGCGCTGTTCCTTTCCGCTGATGCGTACCCGCACGCGTTGTTCGACATCGCGTGGAAGCAGCTCGTGTTGAACAGCGCGCACGACTCGTCGTGTGCG
>JAWXCJ010000028.1:0-5763 GCA_034408875.1 Actinomycetota bacterium | reverse complement strand
GAAGTCGACGATGCTCGGATCGCGCACGAACATCTGCGCGATGTTGACGCCGAACGGCTTGTCGGTGAGTTCGCGCATCTTCTCGATCTCGACCCGCACCTGGTCGAGCTGCCCCGACGACGTCTCGATGATCCCCATCCCGCCCGCGTTCGAGACGGCCGAAGCGAGTTGCGCGCGGGCGATGTAGCCCATCGGCGCCTGCACGATCGGATGCTCGACTCCGAGCAACTCCGTGACACGGTTCTGCATGAGGTGAGAAGGTAACGGGGTGAGCCCGACACCGGCAATCATCGAAGCGGCCCTCAACGGCGTGACCACGAAGAAGCGCAACTCCAACGCGTCGACGCGGGCGCGCACCGCTCACCGAAGTCGGCGCGGGACGACGTCTGTATCTGCTCGTACAGCGTCCGGTAGTGCGCGCGGGGAACGCCGGACGAGTCGAACATCTCGTCCCAAGAAACCGGCGGGTTGTCACGACCAGTATCTGACGCAAGTCCGCCCAACCCCCGGTGCGTCGCTAGGGGGGAACTATTACCCCCTAGCGACGCACGAGGGTTGTTGTCTCACCCGGGGGCAAGGATGCCGCTCCATGGATGCGTACGACGTCAGGTTGTTGAGGTTGGCAGGCCGCCAGCACCAGGTCGTGAGCCGTGAGCAATTGCTCGAACTCGGAACCGCCGATCAGATCAAGTACCGCTTGAGGCTCGGGATGTTGGAACGCGTTCATCAATGTGCGTATCGGATCGCCGGGGCCGAGCACACGTGGCGGCAGTCGGTACTTGCCGCCTGTTTCGCCGGGGGCAAGTTCAGCGTTGCGTCGTTTCGGTCGGCAGGGCAGCTCTGGACCCTTCCCGGCGGGGCGGAGATCGTCGAGATCACGTCGCCTCGTCATCGGCGGGCGCGGCACGCCGACGTGATTCCCCACGAGAGCTTCTTTCTCTGCGAGCGCGATATCACGTACATCGACAACATTCCGCTGACGCGTCCGGCGCGCACGATCGACGACATGGGGCTGCTGGTCGAATACGGCGTGTTGAGCCCGGAAGAGCACGACCACGCGATGCTCGAAGCAGTCCGGCGCGATCTCGTCGACGAGGCGCTCGTGTGGTCGGAATGGGAACGGCTCGGCGGCGAGTTCCGCCCGGGTGGAAGGGCAGTCAAGGCGATGCTCGAGAACTTCGTTCGCGGCTCGTCGCCGCACGCAACCAAACCCGAGCTACGCCTCTTGCAGCTGGTGCGGGCCGCCGGACTCCCGGAGCCCGTGCTGCAGTACCGCGTCTGGCTGACACCGACGCGTTGGGTCGACCTCGACCTCGCGTGGCCCGAGTACAAGGTGTTCGCCGAATTCGATCCATACCGGTGGCACGGCCGGCGCGACACCTACATGACCACGATCGCCCGCCGCCTCGACGTCGAACTGCTGCTCGACTGGTACGGACTGCCCGTGACCGACGACGAACTCGACTCCGGCGCACCCCGCGCCCTCGCGTTGCTGGCCAGAAAACTCGTGCGTCGCTAGAGGGGAATTCTCACCCCCTAGCGACGCATCGTCATTTGTATTGGTCTCGGAGGACGTACTTGAGGATCTTCATCGTCGGGTTGCGGGGCAGGGTTTCGATGACTTCGAGTTGTTCGGGGATCTTCTGGGTCATGAGGCCGGCGCTGCGGCATTGTTCCTGCATCTCGAAGAACGTCAGCGGGTCTGCACCCGGTGCCGGTTCGACGACCGCGCAGACCCGTTCGCCGCGCTCGCGGTCCGGGATGCCGATGACCGCGACCGCGCCGACCTTCGGGTGTTCGTAGAGGACGTCTTCGATCTCTTTGGCGCTGATGTTTTCGCCCTTGCGAATGATGACGTCTTTGACGCGGCCGGTGATGACGACGTGGCCGTCGGCGGCGAGGTGGCCGAGGTCGCCGGTGCGGAAGTAACCGTCGGCGTCGAACGCGTCGGCGTCTAGGGTCGGGTCGGTGTAGCCCTTGCACACCATCGGCCCCCGCACGCGGATCTCGCCGTCGACGATGCGGACGTCGGCGCCGTGCACCGGCGCGCCGTCGGTGTACGCGAGTTGGTCGTCGCTGTCGTGCGGTGAGCCCTGCGAGATCATCGGCACTTCGGTCATGCCGTACCCGTGGCACACGGGCACGCCCATCTCGCGTCGCACCTCGAAGTACACCTCGGGCGGCTTCGGCGCTCCCCCACCCGACAGCAAGCGCAGCGCGGGCATGATCGGCGAGTCGGGGTTGGCCCGTTGCTCGTTGAGGAACGCAAGGTAGAACGCGGTACTGCCGCCGGCCATCGTCGCGGCGTGGCGGCGCAGCACGGCGACCGCGTCGGCGGGGACGAACGACTCGAGCAATACGCCCGCGCACCCGTGAGCGAGCATCGTGACGAGCACGTCGGGTCCGGCAATGTGCGCGTACGGGAATGCGAGCGTGCAGATGTCGCTCGACGACAGGTCGAGCGCGATCGCGAGGCCGACACCGGCCGCGAGCAGCGTGCGGTCGGTGTGGCGGGCGCCCTTCGGGTTCGACGTCGTTCCCGACGTGTAGTAGGTCCAGCGGATCGGCGCATCGTCGTCATCCGTGCCCGCGGGCGGCGGCGGCAACGTCGCCGGGTCGCCTTCGGGCAAGGTGTCGTACGCCTCCAACACCTGGAGTGGTTGCGGGAGGTCGGCCGCGAGCGCGGCGCCCATCGCCGCGTAATCGAACCCCTTCCACATCCCCGGGACGAGGAACAACTCCGCGCCCGACTCCCGCAGCACGAACCCGACTTCTCGCTCGCGGTACAAGTGGATGATCGGCACCTGGAGCGCACCGAGGCGCGACAGCGCGAGCGACGCGATGACCGTCTCGACCCGCGTCGGCAGTTGCCACGCGACCGCTGCGCCCTCGCGCACACCGAGGGCGTGGAACCCGGCCGCGACCCGCTCCGCCCACGCGGCCGCCTCGCCGAACGTGACGCGGCGATCGCTTTCGTCGAGCACCATCGGTAAATCGGGCGTCGCCGCGACCCGCCGGCTCAGCAGCTCCCAGAACGTGCGGGCGTCATACAGGTCTTCACTCACGGCGCAGAACCCTAATCTGGCGCTGTGAATCGGCGCGGCGACAGGGACGCCATCAGGAACCGAAAGGCCCGCCACGACTACTTCGTCATGGACGTCTGGGAAGCCGGCATCGTGCTCAAGGGCGCCGAGGTGAAGTCGATCCGCGACGGCCGGGCCAACCTCCAGGACTCGTACGCGCGCGTCGACGACGGCGAAGTGTGGCTGCACGGCATGCACGTGTCGCCCTACGAGTTCTCAGCCGGCGACCTCGACCCGATCCGGCGCCGCAAGCTGCTGCTGCACCACCGCGAGATCCTCGCTCTCCAACGCGCCACCGAAGAGAAGGGCGTCACGCTCGTCCCGCTACGCGTGTACTTCAAGGACGGCCGGGCCAAGGTCGAGCTCGCGAGCGCGCGCGGCAAGGCGCGCTACGACAAGCGTCAGTCGTTGGCCGAGCGCGACGCGAAACGCGAGACGGAACGGGCGATGAAGGGAATCCGCGACTAGCTAGCGGTTACCCGACCTGGCGGCCGGCGAACGCCGCCAACTTCTCGATCGGCGTCGAATTCGCGCCGGCTGTCTGCTCGGCTGCGAACGTGTCGCCGTCGCGCGCTTCGGGGGCGATGATCATCTGCGCGGTCTGGCTGGCCTGCTCGACCACGTCGTCGGGCGGGGTGAACTGCTGGCCGGTCGCGGCCGCGAGGTCCCACGAGTGCACGAGCAGGTCGAACTTGAGGATCTCGAGTGTGACCGGTGCGGGCAGCGTCGCAAACGGGAGTGTGATGTTCCGGTCCATCGCGCCGGGCGAGTCGACGGCGGAATTGAAATCGGCGATCGCGGCCGCGAACGCGCTCGCCGCGTCGTCGCCGACGAGGTCGGGCGCCGGTGCGTCGGCGTCGATCTCGGGCGTCTGACCGCGGAAGGCGCTCGCGAACATGTGTGCGCCGCCGACGACGTGGTTGCACAGGTCGTGGACCGTCCACTTCGCGCACGGCGTCGGGTTGGTCATCTGGTCGGGGCGAGTGCCCGAGACGAGTTTCCGCAATCCCGCAACGTGGTCGGTCATCTGGTCAGACGGTGCCATCGGGCGCTCCTCGGTCTCGGTTGTCACCGTAAGTTCGCCACACCTGGCCGTCCGGATCAAGTCCCGGGTGCGATTCCTCGGCATCTCGGGTCAGACGATGCGGGGGTGAAAGACGTAGCGCCAGTGCTCGCGGAGGCCGTCGTCGTCCAGGACGTAGATGCCGGTCCGCTCCTCGATCTCGAGTCGGGGCGGGTAGACCTCGAGCCGGCTGTCGCACGGGCCGCCTTCGCACCTTGGGCGTGCCTCCTGATGCTCGGACCCGTCAGTTCCCTCATAGGGCATTGATTGGCCCAAGAACCGCCTGGCTCCCGTTACGCGGGTTCGTGCCGCGGTGTGTCCCGCGCGACGACCAGCAGGAGACCCATCAGCAGCAGGCCGATGCCGGACAGCAGGCACGCGGCCATGACCGTCCACCAGAAGGCGTTCAGCTCGCCGCCGTCGATGGCCGGGATGGCGACGCCGATGACGATGGCGAGGACGCCGGCGGCGGCCCAGGTGCCGACCCGCCGGGCCTGATCGATCGGAACGTGCAGGCGGTTTCTGCTGCCCGCGACGATCACGCCAACCGCGGCAACAGCCACAAGCGGCGCGAGCAACATCAGACCGCCGCCACCGATGACCGCGGCGATGACCGCAACCGCCAGGACCCCTGCCGCAACACCGACAACACGGTTCATCGACTGCTCCCATCTCATGGTCGGTGCGACGGTCGCCGCATCGAAGATCTCGCGCCCCAACGTCAGCCACACCGACGCATGCTCGTAGCGATGCCTGTCTACGAACGTCTGGACCATGGCGTCGCCGTATGCGTCGCGGAACTCGCGCGGGTAGACACGCAAGACCACCCGATAGAGCCGCACCGCGGCTCGGATCACAATGCGCCGCCGAAGTTGGCACCCAGACGCCGCAGCCGAGCCGCGCCGACGAGCGCGGTCAGCCGGGCGTGCTCGGCCGCGCCGACGCGGTGGCCGAGTTCGGTGAGCCGGTAGTACTTGCGGCGCTGGTCGTCGAGCGCCGGGTCCGGGCGCTCCTCGGCCTCCTCG
Source organism: Actinomycetota bacterium (assembly GCA_034408875.1). Taxonomy (GTDB): domain Bacteria; phylum Actinomycetota; class Acidimicrobiia; order IMCC26256; family PALSA-610; genus JANNHK01. The sequence goes on along the minus strand of JAWXCJ010000028.1, from coordinate 592 downwards.
ATCAGACCCTGGTCCAGCATGCGTTTGATCGACCCGTAGAGCGTGCCCGAGCCCATGCGCACCGTGCCGTCGCTCAGATCGGCGACGTCGCGCATGATCGCGTAGCCGTGCTTCTCACCCTCGGCCAGCGCCACGACGATGTGCATCACCGAGGCCGGCAGCGGCAGGAACGAGTCGACGTCAGGGCGATCGGCCATGCCTGCATTATGACGACCTCCGACTGAGTATGTCAACTCTCGACATAGCGGGTGCGGCTGTCGCCTACATGAGCGCGGGCCGGCGGGCGGCGGGGTCCAGGTAGCCGGCGAGGTTCGTCCACGCCGCCCGACTGTTGGCGTGGTCGCCGTGTGGGCTCCGGAACTCGGCGATGTACTCGGCGATCTCGGCGAGATCCCACTGGAGTCGGTAAAAATCGAGCATCGCCGGTTCGACCCGTCGCCGCGCGACCGCGACGTAGTGGTCGCACACCGAGCCGTCGCCCGACTCGAGCATCCAGAGATCGCGCTCCGGCGGCGCGATGAGCGCGGTGTCCCAGTCGATCAGTACCGGTCCGCGCTCCGTGAAGATCACGTTCGACTTGTGCGGTTCGCCG
>JAWXCJ010000027.1:0-11068 GCA_034408875.1 Actinomycetota bacterium | reverse complement strand
GCGATCGGCCGCCGAGCCGACCCTCTTGCGCATTGCGGACTCGCAGGGCGAGTACCACTACCTCGAAAGCGTCGCGAGGAATCTCCTCGACGACGAGCATGTGCGCGGACTGGTTATCACGACCCGTGATCTGACTGAGCGCATGAAGGTACTCGCTGATCTCCAGGAGACTGGTGCGCGCATGGAAGCGTTCGTCAACAGCAGCCCGGACGGCATCGTCATGACGGGCGAAGAGTTCGAGATCGTGCTGTTCAACGATGTCTTCTGCCGTATGTTCGGCCTGGAGGGTCCGAACGCCGGTGCCCTTGACGTCAACGAGGTCATGAAGCTGGCAACCGGGGCGGTCGAAGATCCGGACGCATTTGTTGCGCACACCCGCGCCGAGGTCGCAGGAACCGCGACGGGGCCCAGCTGGAACTTCCGCTTCCGAGACGGCCGCCTGTTCGAGCGAGAGTACGTCCGCGTTGCCGCGGAGGGTACGGCCTACGGTCACATGTGGGTGTTTCGCGACGTGACCCAACGTGACGAGACCGAGCGTTCGATGGCCGAAGCGCTCGACCAAGCGCTGGAAGCGTCGCTGGCGAAATCACAGTTCGTCGCGACGGTCGGCCACGAAGTCCGAACGCCGATGCATGCAATCCTCGGCATGCTGGAACTTCTGTCGACGGAAACGCTGAGTGTCGAGCAGCAGCGAACGCTGAGTACCGTGCGCGATTCGGCGCTGAACCTGCGGGCTATCCTCGATGACCTTCTGGATTTCGCGAAGGTCGAAGCGGGCGAGCTCGCCGTCGAGTCTGAGACATTCGATCTCACCGGCGCGCTGCATCGAGTGATCGAAGCACATCGCGTGAACGCGGCCGAGCGCGGGCTAGACCTTCGTTTCGACCTCGATCCGGAAGTTCCTTCGGAGGTTGCGGGCGACGAGCTGCGCCTCCGGCAGATCGTGATAAATCTTCTCGACAACGCGCTGAAGTACACCGAGCAAGGGCACGTTGTGTTGCGCGTCGAACTCGCCGGATCGGCCACCGAAAGCAGTGTCGCCATTCGCTTTGCCGTCGAAGACACCGGGTGCGGCGTACCGGCGGATGAAATGGAGAGCTTGTTTGAGCCCTTCCGGCAAGTGAGCGCGGGCCTTCGGCCCGTCGCCCGGGGGACCGGCCTCGGCCTGGCCATCTGCCGCCGCCTCACGGAGCTCATGTCCGGGACGCTGACGGGCGAAAGTGAATTCGGAAAAGGTTCGCGCTTCACGCTCACCCTCGGCTTCGGCGTACCTCGTGACACCCAAATGTGCCGGAAATCGCCCGAAGCCGAGAGCACCTTGCCGCAACCCGCGCTCCGGGTGCTCGTTGTCGAGGACGACCCGGTGAACCAGCTTCTCGCTACGCGACAGCTGGAGCACTTGGGGCACACGGTGACTGTCGTCGGGAGCGGAGAGGAGGCGCTCGCGTGTCTTGCGCAAGAGACATTCGGCGTCGTGTTGATGGATCGGCGGTTACCCGGCATCGATGGCGTCGAGACGACCCGGCGTCTCCGAGCGATCGAGACCGAGACCGAGACCGAGACCGGGGCGCGTACCGCGGTCATCGCAATGACGGCGAGCGCGTTCAACGACGACGAGCGTGCGTGCCGGGCCTCAGGAATGAACGACTATCTCGCCAAGCCCGTGTCACTGAGCGCGCTGCGCGCGGCACTCGCCCCACTCGTGCCACTCGTGCCACTCGTGCCACCGCCTTCAGATGGGTCGTCTGAGCTCTTGCGAGACCCACTGGAGTTGCTCGCCGAGGAACTCGGCAGCATCGACGTCGTCCGAGAGATCGTTCACACGTATCTGGAGCTTCTCCCGGAACGGCGGGTTGCGATCCTGGCGTCGCAAGACGCCGACGATAGGAGCCGGCACGCACATACGTTGGCCGGACCAAGTGAGATCGTCGGGGAATCGGCGCTCGGTGCGTGGTGTCGATCGCTTGAGGCGACGGTCCGAGCGGGCGACTTTGCGCTTGACACCGCGACCTTCGACGCACTGTGTGGCGCGGCGCAACGCCGCCTCGAAACTTGGCTGGCCGGCGCGACGAGTTAGTGGCCGAAGCGGCCGGCAACCTCGTCGAATCGCTCGGCGACGACCGTGCAGACCTGGTCGATCTTGTTCGCTGTCATCTCGAGTTCCCCCACGGCGTACAGGAGCGATTCCAAGTCGGCGTTGTCGTCCTCGGCATCACGAACTCGTTTGGCGATGGCGTCTGCAACATGCACGCCACACGCGATGACATCGTCGACACGTTCGGGCGCGTGGTGGTTCGTGATCCCGACGATGAGTTGGTCGGGCAGCCCCCACGACTGTGCAATCAGTCCGCCGAGCTCGGCATGGTCGACGCCGAGCACCTCGATCTCGGCCTCGGCCCGGCTCACGCCCACTTCGTGGGCCGCGTGCACTGCATGCAGATCGCCGGGGTCGAGGAAGCGTGACATGACGAGCTTCCCGATGTCGTGCAGGAGCGCCGCCGTCGAGGTTTCCACGGGCAGTCGCACTCCGGCGAGGGGTGCGAGGCAATCGGCGGCAATCGACGCGGCGACCGAGTGGGCCCACAACTCACCCTCGTCAAGGCCGTATTCCGGAACGGCGGTGTCGAGCCGGCGGCGGACATTCACCCCCAGCGCGGTCGCGAGAACCTGCCCGATGCCCAAGCGCACGATCGCGTCGGTCACGGTCGTGATCCGGGTGCGCGATCCGCTCCACGACGAGTTCGCGGCGCGAAGCAGCGAAGCCGTCAAGGCCGGGTCGTACCTCACGATCTCGGCAACCTCGGAGAGCTCTACTTCGGCGCTCCCGAGCAAACTCGCGAGGCGAATCACGCTGGTCGGAAGGGGTTCGAGGCACGAGGCCGCCTCAGAGAGAGCCTCTAGATCGATCACACTCGCAGTATCGGCAGATCAGGCCTCATTCTGCGCGATTCGAGGTCGGGCAACAGACGAAATGTGCGGCGTCACCAGGCGAGGCTCAGTTCGGCTCGCGAACGACCGAGAATTGCTCGGGTGCGGCGTTTTCGCCGACGTCGCGAAGGAGAGTGACCATGCGTGCCCTGATCGTCGACGACTCTCGCGCAATCCGCTTGATGCTGAAGCGCTCACTCGGTGACTGCGGATTCGACGAATTCCTCGAGGCAGGCAACGGTCAGGAAGCATTGGATGCCCTTGGTCAGGCCGACCACGTGCCCGACGCTGCCTTCGTCGACTGGAACATGCCGGTCATGACCGGGATTGAGTTTCTGCGCGCGGCGCGAGCGAATCCTGCCTACGCGGCCATGGCAATCCTGATGGTGACCAGCGAGACGTCATTTGAGTTCATGGCCGAAGCGATCGAGTCGGGAGCCGACGAGTACATCATGAAACCGTTTACTCCGGACGCGCTTCGCCAGAAGCTCGACATCGTTCGCTCCACGAGAACCTGAGCTCCTGATGGCCGCAATCCGTGTGATGATCACCGACGACTCGGCGATCATTCGACGACTCATTCGCGACGTGATCGAGGGCGAACCCGATTTGGAGGTCGTCGGCGTCGCGGAGAACGGCCGGATCGCGCTCGAACGCATTCCTGAGCTTCGGCCGGACGTGGTGACGCTCGACATCGAGATGCCGGAGATGAACGGCCTCGAGACGCTCGACGCAATTCGGAAGTTGAGGCCGCGGCTCCCGGTCATCATGTTCTCGACCCTGACCGAAAGCGGCGCGGAGATAACGCTCGAAGCCCTCTCGCGGGGAGCATCCGATTTCGTGACCAAGCCGAGCGGCCCCGGTGGGCTGGGCCGGGCCAACTCGCAAATTCGTGAGCAACTCGTGCCGAAGATTCGGGCGCTCACAACTCTTCGCAAGGCTGTCCGGCCCGCGCCGCCCGGCCGCGCCGATCGGCCCAGCTCCGGCCCCGGGCCGACCGCGCCAACGAGCCCGCCGTCGACAGTCGAATGCGTCGTGCTGGGAATCTCGACGGGCGGTCCCCGCGCGCTTGAACGCGTCATCCCCAAGATCCCCGCTGATCTGCCCGTTCCGATTCTCGCCGTCCAACACATGCCCAAAACCTTCACCCGCCTCCTCGCGGAGCGACTCGACCGAGTGTCGGCGCTCACCGTCGTCGAGGCGGAAGAAGGCATGACGGTAGAAGCCGGGCGCATGTATCTCTCACCCGGAGAGCATCACCTCGAAGTGAGGCGCCTGGGTACCAGCACGCGGCTTGCGCTCACCGATGCTCCACCCGAGCACTCGTGCCGGCCATCGGCAGATGTCTTGTTCCGGTCGGCAGTGAAGGTCTATGGCTCGCACCTCCTGGGCGTCGTGATGACGGGCATGGGTGAGGACGGATCCGGCGGTGCCCGCGAAATCTGCGCGGCCGGCGGGCGCGTGATCATCCAGGATGAGGAGTCGAGCGTGGTGTGGGGCATGCCCGGCGCCGTCGCCCGCCTCGGTTTGGCCGATCGTGAATTCCCGCTCGACCAGATCGCGTCCGAGGTCACGCGCCGCGTACGCGCCCGTAGCCATGTCGCACAAGGCCCTGTCGACCGGGTCCGGAACGCAGCACCTGGGACCCGACCGTGACCGTTACCCAAGACGACTGCGACTACGTGCGCGAATTGGTTCGACGCGACGCCGCGATCGTGCTCGACGAGAGCAAGGGCTATCTCATCGAAGCGCGTTTGGCCCCCGTGGCGCGCAAAGTTGGATTGGAATCGATCGCGGCTCTGGTCCAGCAACTGAAGCTCGGCGCTCCCGAACTTCGCTCGACCGTCGTCGAGGCGATGACCACAAATGAGACTTCGTTTTTCCGAGACGCGCATCCCTTCGATGCCCTCGCGTCGAACGTCCTCCCGCAGCTCGCGACGAGTCGCCGTGCGACTCGATCCTTACGGATCTGGAGCGCGGCCTGTTCGACCGGACAGGAGTCATATTCGATCGCGATGACAATCCGCGAGCGCGTGCCCCAACTCGAGGGATGGAATATCACCATCAAGGGCACCGACCTCTCTGAAGGCGTGCTCGCGCAGGCGGCCGAGGGCCGCTACACCCAGCTCGAGGTGAACCGCGGTCTCCCCACGCCGATGCTCTTGCGCCACTTCGCTCGCGACGGGATCGCGTGGAGCATCAACCCGGGCCTGCGCGCCATGACCGACTTCTCACAAATGAACTTGATTGCGCCGTGGCCGGCGATAGGCCGCTTCGATGTGGTCTTCATCCGAAATGTCCTGATCTACTTCGACCTCCCGACGAAGAAGATGCTGCTCGACCGGGTGCAGTCGGTTCTCGCTCCCGACGGCTACCTGTTTCTCGGGGCATCGGAAATGCTGACCGGCGTACACACGGGCTTCGTCATGGAGCGTGACGGGCGGGCGATATGGCATCGGCCGGCATGAAGGTCTGGAACTCAAGTCTCTTCTCACACCGCCGATCAGCACCCGACGAAAGAAAGGGAGGGGACAGCATGACCCTTCGCTACAAGCTCCTGACAAGTCTCCACGTCGCCGGCTCAGTCCCCCCGGCCGAGCGAATACTCAGCGCAGCGACGTACGTCAACATCCGCGAGCCCTAGCGGCGCGCGGCCGCGCGTTCACGTCATCGTCGCCATGTCAGGAGGAAGTGTGCAAACCCAAGTGCCCGTACCAGATCTCGCCACCATCGTCGAGAGCGTTGCAACGATGATGCTTGGACTCGACCTTGGTGAGCCTGCCATCGATGTCCCGGACGCGTCCTACACGATCGGCGCGTCAGTGCAGCTGATGGGCGATTGGGCCGGGGCGATCGTGGTCGGTTGCGACGCGACGTTCGGTGCCGAAGCGGCCGGCGCGATGTTCGGCACTGACCCCGCAACGGTCACGCAAGAAGAAATCTCGGATGCGCTCGGAGAACTCGCCAACATGATCGCGGGCAACGTCAAGCCGCTGCTTCCGGGAACCGCAACGATCTCGCTCCCGACGGTCGTCCGGGGCGAGGAGATCCACCTCGGGATTCCCGGCGCCCAGGTGTGGGTCGGCTTGACCTACCGACGTGGTGAAACCGTGCTGATGGTACGGGTGTACCAGCGCGTGAGCTGAAAGGTTCCGACGATGCGTATCCTCATTGTTGACGACAGCAAGGCTATGCGCTCCATTGTGCGTCGCCTCGTCGGCCAAGCGGGGTTCACCGACGCCGAGATTCTCGAGGCCGAAGACGGCCAAGAGGCGTTCGACACGATCACTTCGAACCGCCCGGACGTTGTGCTCTCCGACTGGAACATGCCGATCATGACGGGCATCGAACTTCTCGAGACCCTGCGTGCCGCCGGTAACGATGTACCGCTCGGATTCATAACCTCGGAAAGCTCCGCCGACTTCAAGGACCGGGCCTTCGACGCGGGTGCAGCATTCATGATCGCGAAGCCGTTCACCGCCGACGACTTCGTCCGTATCCTCACGCCCTTCTCGTAGCCGACCGATGCCTTCGCGCTATCCGGTTCCCAAGCCCGACGCCCTCGGGAGTCTCGTCACAGGTCTGATCGCCACCGCAACGGAGGTCTCGTTCACCGACGCACAGGATCCCGAGCGAGACGCATCGGGCGTCTTCGCGGAGTGGATCAACGACAGCGACGAACTGGCAGTCCTTGGATTCGGCGATCACGACATCGTCAACTTCGCGGGCGGAGCAATGATGGGCATCGAAGCTGCGGCGCTCGTCGAACTCGGAGCGACCGGCGTGCTGCACGAGGAGAGCATTGAGGGATTCCGCGAAGTCGGAAACGTCTTGACGTCGTGCTTCAACACCGACTTCACGCGGCACCTTCGCTTGCGGAACTTGCAGAAACTGCCGGGCCAGATAGAGGACGACGTCAAGCAACTGTGGCGCGCACCTCGTGCACGCCGCGCGTATCGGTTCAGCGTCGAGAACTTCGGCGCCGGCAATCTGATCCTCTATTTCTCCTAATCGCGGCTCTCGGTGTCGTCGAGGCCGTCGCACCGGCTTTCCGAGTCGGGCGGCCGGGACTCGAACCCGGGACCTTCGGTCCCCCAGACCGACGCGCGAACCAAGCTGCGCCACAACCCGTCTGAAGCCGGGTCAGAGCAGCCGGCTAGTTGATCAGCCAGCCGATGACCTGGAGCAGGCGCCAGCCGAGGTAGATCACCAGCGCGAGGCCGAGCAGCTTCAGGTGCCACGGGACGCGCGGTTCCGGTTCGTCGGCCGAGCGGGTCATGCCGGGGATGAGTCCCCGCTCGACCGGCTGGTCACACTTCGGGCAGTTGCCCTCGGTGGTCACAGTCGGCGGGGTCAGGAACTTGTTGCAGTGCACACACCACGGCACGGCGCGCTCACACGGGGGGAACGCCGTGGCGTTTCCCGAAGTCTTCGCGCACCCGGCCCGACGCGAGCACGAGGCGGCGCGCGAGTTCGTCGCGCAAATCTTCGGGTTGCACCACTGCGTCGACGACGAGTTCGGCGGCAAGGTGGAGAAGGTCGACGTCTTCTTCGTATTCGCGGCGACGGTCGGCGACGTACGCGGCGCGCTCGTCCGGGTCTTCGATGGCCTGGATCTTGTTGTAGAAGACCGCGTTCACGGCCGGATCGGGGCCCATGACGGCGATCTGCGCGGTCGGGAGCGCGAGGACGGCGTCGGGGTCGAATGCGGGTCCGCACATCGCGTAGAGGCCGGCGCCGTACGCCTTGCGCACGATCACCGAGAACTTCGGCACGGTCGCTTCGGCGACGGCGGTGATCATCTTGGCGCCGTGGCGGATAATGCCTTCGCGCTCGACTTGCGAGCCGATCATGAACCCGGGAACGTCGGCGAGGAATACGAGCGGCACGTTGAACGCGTCGCACAGCCAGATGAACCGGGCCGCCTTGTCGGCGGAGTCGACGAACAGCACGCCCCCGAGGAACTTCGGGTTGTTCGCGACGATGCCCACGGGCATGCCCTCGATGCGGCCGAACCCGATGATCAGTTCGCGCGCCCACAGCGGCTTGAGTTCGAAGAAGCTGTCGGCGTCGACGAGCGCGTCGAGCACCTTGTGCATGTCGTAGGCCCGCCGTTCCTCGGTCGGGACAACGGTCCGGATCGTGGCGCCCTCGACGGCCGACGCGGCGGGCGCTTCGACCGGCGGTTCCTGCACCCAGTTCGTCGGCAGGTACGACAGGAAGCGGCGTGCGCTTGCGATCGCGTCGGCGTCAGAGGTGCACAGGTTGTCGCCGCAGCCGCTCACGGTCGCGTGCATGCGAGCGCCGCCCATCTCTTCGAGCGACACGGTCTCACCGATCACGACTTCGGCCATGCGGGGCGAGCCGAGGTACATCGAGGCGTTCGCCTCGACCATGAACACGACGTCGCAGAACGCGGGGATGTACGCCCCACCCGCCGCCGACGGCCCGAACAGGCAACACACCTGCGGCACCTTGCCCGACAGCCGCACCTGGTTCGCGAAGATCCGGCCCGCACCCCGCCGGCCCGGGAACAGTTCGACCTGGTCGGTGATGCGCGCCCCGGCCGAGTCGACCAGGTAGACGACCGGCAGTTCGTGGCGCAGCGCGTGCTCGGTGAGCCGCACCATCTTCTCGACGGTGCGCGCGCCCCAAGACCCGGCTTTGACGGTCGGGTCGTTGGCGAGGACGCAGACCGGGCGGCCGTCGACCGTGCCGACGCCGGTGACAACCCCGTCGGCGGGCAGGTCACCGGCGAGCGCGTTGGCGAGCAACCCGTTTTCGACGAACGAACCGTCGTCGAGGAGCAGCGCGATGCGGTCGCGCACGAACAGCTTGTTCTGGCGGGCGAGCTTGTCGCCCTCCTTGGCCAGGTTGCCCTCACGAGCCCGGCCCGCCTGCTCGTCGAACCGCTCGTGTTGCGTCACGCGTCGTACCGGCGCGAGCGCGGGCCCGCGTGCAGGAGCGCGCTGGGCAGGTCGCGGCCGACGATCTCGCGCGCGAGGCGCGCACAGTCGAGCATGGCGTCGAGGTCGATGCCGGTCTCGATGCCCATGTCGGTGAGCATGTGGACGAGGTCCTCGGTGACGGCGTTGCCCGACGCCCCCGGCGCGTACGGGCACCCGCCCAGGCCCCCGATGGACGCGTCGTAGTAGGTGACGCCGCGTTCGAGGCCGGCGAGCACGTTGGCGAGCGCGGTACCGCGCGTGTCGTGGAAGTGCAGGCCGACCCGATCGGCAGTGAGACCGGCCCGTTCGAGCGCGTCGAGCAGGTCGTGCACCCGGCGGGGCGACGCCATGCCGGTCGTGTCGCCGAACGACAACCGGTCGCACCCCGCGTCGAGCAGGTGCCCGGCCAGTTGCGCGACCCGCTCGGGCGCAACGTCGCCCTCGTACGGGCAGCCGAACGCCGTCGACACGATCGCCTCGACCGGTACCGACGCGCCGTGGGCGAGGTCGACCAGTTCGCCGGCGGAGATGAGCGACTCGGCCACGGAACGCCGTACGTTCTTGCGGTTGTGGGTCTCGCTCGCGCTCACGACAAGTTCGATCTCGTCGGCGCCGGCGGCCAGCGCCCGCTCCGCACCCTTGGTGTTGGGCACGAGCGCGGAGTACACGACGCCCGGTCGGCGCGCGATCGCGGCCATGACTTCGTCGGACCCGGCCATCGGCGGGATGGCCTCGGCCCGCACGAACGACACGGCCTCGATGCGCCGCAAGCCGGTGCCGGACAGCGCGTCGATCAGCCGGACGCGCGCGGCGACGGGAACGGGTTCTTCGTTCTGGAGTCCGTCTCGCGGTCCGACGTCACGGATCGCCACGGCCGGCGGCCACTGCACGTCGCTCAGCGTAGGTGAGGCGCGATCAGTTGGTGATCCGGACGGGACCGCCCGGGAACTGCGCCGACCACGTACTGACGTCGACCAGGCTGCCGGTGTTCTGCAGCTGCACCCGCAACCAACACCCGGTTCTCAGCGTCGTATCGCAGTCGTAGTCGGCCGGAACGTCGACGTTGATCACGACCCACTGCGAGTTGAACACGCTTTGGGTCATACCCCCGATCGTGCACAGCGGGTCGGTGTCCTGCCCCCCGGTGAGCGGGTCGTCTGGATTGCTGTACTGCGCACCGAACGACCATGGTTTGGGGCCACTCGACGCGCCCGGCGGCCGGTTGTACCGGCAGGAGGTGAAGTCATCCATCGCAAGGCCGGTCGCGCGGCTCGTGGCCTCGTCGGGCGGGAGGATCTTCAGGTTCGTGCCGCTCGCGAGGTCGGCGATGTCGAAGAACGAGATTTGGAGCGTGCGGTCGACCGCCGCCGGAAGCACACGGGCGAGGAAGAACGTGCCGCCACCGTCGGCCTCGTTGACGAAAAACGCGAACCGTTGGAACGCGGTGACCGAGACATTCGGATCGTTGAAGCGGTTGCCTGTGCCGGAAACGGCGATCGAAAACTGATTCTGGCCCTGGTTGGTGGCCTCGACCTTGAGCCAGTACTTGCCCGGGGCGTTCGGGAGCGTGCACGGCGGGCCCGTGCCGTCGCTGCCGTCGCTGAGCGACTCCCACTCGCGCCAGCCGTTCAGGCTGTTGTCAACCGCGTACGCCTTGTCGATGTCGGCGTAGCCGTGCCACAGCGCACTGCAGATTTCGTCGGAGTTGTCCGTCGGGTCGAGCGGCGTCCCGTCCGAGTTGAGCAACGTGTAGGTCGTGTCCATCTCGAGTTGCAAGTCCTCCACTGCTTTGTCCACCTGCTCGATGGTCATGCAGTCGAAGAACGGCTCGCGGGGAGCGGTAGAACCAGAGCACAGGTCGGCGGTCTGCGGGATCGGCGGCAAGCCGGTGTCCTGGTACTTCATGTCGAAGCGCACCATGTTGTCGCCCGTGCACCACTTCGACGGGGGGCCGGCCCCGGTCGTCGCATTTCCGGAGACGAGGCGTACGTCCGCGGGCGACAGACCGAGCTTGCCGGAACCTGTCGTCGCGGCCGTGATGAATTCGACGAAGTCGCCCTGCGGTGTCGCGAGCGGGTACGGGTCGCTCCGCGTGCACCGACGTTCGACGTTGATCCACTGCGGGTCGAAGATCTCGACCTGGGCGGGCCCGGCGCCCTTCTCGATGGCGAAGTACTGCACCGACTTCGTGG